>CAUZTK010000174.1:0-8359 GCA_963582395.1 Planctomycetota bacterium
CGACGTCGTTCGGCGGAGCTCGTGACAAAGCAGCGCAGACGCCGCAGGCCGATGTACTCGAAATACGACAGCACCCCACCCGGCACCAGCAGCCGAAAACAGGCGTCGAAGATTTCGCGAACCACCTCAGCCGAGAAATTATTCAGCGGCAGGCCGGAGATGATATAGTCATAGTTATTTCCGTCCGGCTGAAACTCCTGCAGAGAGCAAACATGGATTTGCGATTGTACCGCCGCCTCCCGAAACGGATGCTCATCGCGAAACCGCCGCTGCAGAATCGCGGCGAATTGTTCATTCAGCTCAACCAGATCCAAGCGGTCATCGGGGCCCAGCAGTTGGACGATTCTGCGAGTGACTGCGCCGGTGCCCGGACCAACTTCCAGAACGCGGACGGGCCCCGTTTTACCCGCCAGTGGTCCGGTCAACGCGTCGGCCAGAAAACGGCTGCTGGGGGCGATGGCACCGGTCGTCTTGAATCGGCGGCGCAGTTGCTTCAGGAACGCGACCTGTTCGCCGATCGGACGTCGAATGCGCTCGGGGATCATCGTTTCGGATGACAGAAAAGAGGCGATAGGACCAGACACCGAAAACACGTCGAGCGTGCATCTTACGAAAACGCTTCCGGCATTTCGACACAGATGTCCGAGAACCGCGCAAAAAACATCGGCGCGAATCAGCTACGTCCGTGTTGCAGCGACTGGGCAATTCGGCGTAGACGTGGATGCTGGACACGAAGGCGTTGGAGTTTTCGTGATCGGGAATCGACGTGGATGAAATATTCGCAGGGGTGCGATACAATATCCGTTGTCGCGACAAGTTCAAAACCGGGAGCTTCGCCCTCCCAACCAAACTGTATTTCGAGATTTTGAAACCGCTTCAAAACAGTGAAAGCCGTCATCTCAACGGATCCGAGAAGGGAACAGGAGAAACATGGCAGCCCCGACGATTGACACGTCAACGACCAAGATCGGATGGATCGGCACCGGAGTTATGGGATCGAGCATGGTCGGTCACCTGATCGACGCCGGGTTTTCGGCGACCGTTTACAGCCGTACGAAATCGAGGGCCGAGGCGGCGTTGGGCACAGGCGCCCAGTGGGCCAACTCGCCGAAGGCGGTGGCGGAAGCGTCAGACGTAATCTTCGGCATAGTCGGTTTTCCAAGCGACGTTCGCGAGGTGATGCTCGGCGAGCAGGGGGCGCTGGCCGGTTCCAAATCGGGCAATATTCTGGTCGACATGACGACCAGCGATCCGTCGTTGGCGATCGAGATTGACAAGGCTGCAAAGCAAAAAGGAGTCTCTAGTATCGATGCCCCGGTTTCCGGTGGCGACGTCGGCGCGAAAAACGGGACGCTGTCGATCATGATCGGAGGCGACCCGGAAATCGTCGAGGCCTTGGATCCCTGCTGGCAGGCCATGGGCAAAACAATCGTGCATCAGGGGGCCGCCGGCGCTGGCCAGCATACCAAAATGGTCAACCAAACGCTGATCGCCACGAACATGATCGGCGTCTGCGAGGCGCTGCTGTACGGCTACAAGGCGGGGCTCGATTTGCCGACCGTCCTGGAATCGGTCGGCAGCGGAGCGGCTGGAAGCTGGTCGCTCTCGAACCTCGGCCCGCGGATGATGGATGGCAACTTCGATCCGGGTTTTTTTGTCGAGCACTTCATCAAAGACATGGGCATCGCGCTGGCCGAGGCGAAGAAAATGGGGCTGGCGTTGCCGGGCTTGGCACTGGCACACCAGCTCTATCTGGCGGTTCAATCGCAGGGTCACGGGCGCGATGGCACTCACGCCCTGTTGCTGGCGTTAGCGCGGCTGTCGAACATTGATTGGAAGAATCGGTAAGAACCGATACCGCCGCGTCTGCGATTCACACAGGACGTAGAATTCCTGTTCGGTCGTCTGGAAACCTATCACGGGATCAACAGGCGTCTGTCCGGTGAATGATTACATCATCTTAAGGCTCAGAGCGGACTTCGCGGCGACATCGACGTCGTCTTCGATTATACTGGGAATGTCTTTCATCCGGTGACCCGGGAACGGGTCGGTAGCTTGACCGAGGGTGGAGCGAAACCAAACGTCTAGAGCCCCCACCGTGAATCGAAACTATTTACACGCTTACGCTATTGTGCGCTACGAGTCGGGTTCGGACGACTTGGTTCCGATCGACCTGCGCATTACGGTGAAGAAGGTGGTCTTCGATCCACGGTATGCTGAGGCAGAAGCGAAACGTCTAAATGACTTGAACCGCGATAAGGGGTGTTACTACTTCTCTCAGATCACCCGGATCGAGCAACCATCCGCCAACGCGGAAGCGGTGGCGTCCGTCGATCTTGCAGCAGGTGAGTACAATGATCCACAAGGGTGAACAGTTCGCCGGGTTGACCGTGGCTTTGGTCACGCCGTTCCGAGACGAAAAAGTCGACGAGGATGCACTGCGCAGGCTGGTCGACTTTCACGTCGAGTCGGGGACCGATTGCATCAGTCCGGTGGGCACGACCGGCGAGAGTCCGACCCTCTCGCACGAGGAACACGAACGGGTCATCGCCACCGTCTGCGAACAGGCTGCGGGACGGATCAAGGTGATGGCGGGGACCGGGTCGAACAGCACCCGCGAAGCGGTCCGGTTGACGAAGTTCGCCCAGAAAGCAGGGGCCGATGCGGCACTGATGGTCGCCCCCTATTACAACAAGCCGACGCAGGAGGGCTTCTATCAACATTATAAAGCGGTGGCTGATGAGGTCGATCTGCCGATTGTGATGTACAACATTCCCGGCCGGACTGGCAAGAACATCGAGCCGGAAACGATAGCCCGCATTGCCGAGTGCCCGAACGTGGTCGCCGTCAAGGAATCGACCGGATCGATGGATCAGGCTTCGCAAATTTTGGCCCTGTGCGATCTGACGGTGCTGTCGGGCGACGATAGTCTCACGTTGCCTTTGCTGGCCTTGGGTGGCAGCGGGGTGGTCTCGGTGGCGGCCAACATCGTCCCGGGCGATATCAAGGCGATGCTGGACGCCTTCTCATCCACAGACATCGCCGCTGCCCAGCAGTGGCACCGGAAGTTGTTTCTACTGTGCCGAGATTTGCTCGGTCTGGCGACCAATCCCATTCCGATCAAAGCCGCGATGCAGCTACTCGGCCGAGATTCGGGCGAAGTCCGTTTGCCGATGACCCCGCTCAGCGAGACGGACAAGTCAGCTTTAGCAAAGACGCTCGGCAATTACGGGCTGCTTTGATTGACGAGACTAATTCCACAATGACAATGCTTTCCAATCGTCAGCGAAGCTGAGAGAATAAATCAAGTCGCTGATTCACCCGGTTGATTCGTCGATTGGTTCGTATCGGTCTCGGCACGATCGCCGGGGGGGGGTGAGCTTCCGTTGGATCGATGGCGATCACACGGGATATATGGTTGACGTTCGCGGAGGAATTGGCTGGTGATTTTCGGCTTTAGAAAAAAAGATGATCAACACAATAACGAGGAGCAAGAGCAGGAACTCGCACAGGTCCTGTTTCAGGGTGCGCTGAACGGCAAAGACGCTAACCTGGCTAAGCATGCCCGTCTGACCGAAGCCGGCCTGCTTGCCGCCAAGGAACTGATCTCCAACGCGCTGTACCGCCGCGCGGAAACTGTTTGGGTTGAACCCAAAGGCGGCGCAAGCGCGGTGCGTCTGTTGATCGACGGCGTTGCGTATTCCGGCGGCCGTATGCGGAAACAAGAAGCCCATGCGGTTACGCAGATGCTGAAACTGCTTGCCGGTCTGGATATTAAACAACGGAAAAATCCTCAGTCAGGGGGCATCAAAGCCGATTTTCAAGAGACCCCATACGAGCTACGGGTTGACTGCGAGCCGGGTCCGGAGGGCGTGGAGCGTGTGATCGTCCGGGCGAGGAACCTAAGTCAACAGCTCGACACCCCTCAGGACCTTCGGTTCAGTGACACGATGAGGTCAAAACTTCGGGAGATGATGTCAGACAGATCGGGTCTGCTGTTTGCCTGCGGTTCGCCCAATTCCGGAACCACAACCACACGGTTTGCCATCATGCGGACCGTCGATCCCTACATCTACAGCGTTTTCAACTTTTGCGATTTGGAATCCCGCAACGTCTCGCACACCACACCGTTCGAGGCTGAAGCGGATGACGACCTGGAGATGGCACTCACACGCATTGTCCGTATCGAAGCCGACATCATCTTGTTCGACCCTCTTCGCGACGCTGAAACCGCAAAAACTCTCTTCTCGTTTCAGAAGAAAGTCGCGTTGATCTCTGAACTCAAGGCCAAGGATGTCGTCCACGCGCTGTTGCAACTGCTCAAATGGGTCGGCGATCCTCAAATCGTTACCAGTGGCTTGCGGGCGATCGTCGGCCAGAAACTGATTCGCAAGTTGTGCGACGAGTGTAAACAGGCCTTTTCTCCCAATCCCAAGCTGCTGGCGAAAATCGGCTTACCGCGCTCGACGAAGGCCCTCTATCGGCCGGCGAAACAGTCGGAAGACGACGCCGGTTTCGAGCCGTGTGGTTTGTGTGACGGGGTCGGATACTTTGGTCGAGTGGGCTTGTTCGAAATGCTTGAAATGACCGAGGGGCTGCGCAAGCTGGTCACGCAGGGCGCCGGCGCCAAAGCCATCCGGGCGCAGATTCGCAAGGAGAAAATGCAAACGCTACGGTCTGAAGGCTTGCGACTGGTCGTTGACGGCACAACGTCGTTAGAAGAACTCCAGCGGGCGTTCAAAGCGGCCTAACGAACCAGTATGCTTCAAAGTACCTGCTGGCACTGGCCGATTGCCCGCGGTCATCACGAGGCTTCTGCCGAACCGTCGCACCTGTGAAATTCACGGCTCAGTGGGAACTTCACCTGCTCCGCCCTCTCAATCGAACCAGATTCTAATATTTTGAATCCGTTCTCGTTAAAAAGATGGAGAGGTCCAATTGGACGTGAATGAGAACCGTCCGCCGATTCGTGGTGTTTTGCCCGTCTTTCAGACCCCCTATCACGACGACGAGTCGATCGACTTCGAGACGCTCGACCGGGAGATCGATTGGCTGTTCCAGGCTGGTGCCGATGGGCTGGTGATGGCGATGGTCTCGGAGTTGCTTCGCCTCTCAACCGACGAACGGGAGCAACTGGCCGAGCACGTTTGCTGCGCCGGCAGAGGCCGAGGTGTGGTGGTGATCAGCGTCGGTGCTGAAAGCGATCACACGGCCGAGCGGCTGGCCCGGCAGGCAGAGTCGATCGGCGCCGATGCCGTCATGGCCATTCCACCCGTTTCGGTGGCGCTGCCGGACGCCGAGCTGTTGCAGTACTATGAACGGATTCTGCGTTCGGTTGAAATTCCGGTCATTGTGCAGGACGCCAGCGGCTACGTCGGCTGTCCCATGCCCATTTCGCTGCAGGCCGCCATTCTGGAGCAGTTCGGCGAGCGTGTCTTCTTCAAACCGGAAGCGGTCCCCACCGGGCCGTTGTTGTCTGCGCTCCGCCGGGCCACCGGCGGACGGGCCAAAGTCTTTGAAGGTAGCGGCGGCATTGCGCTGCTCGACAATTACCGACGCGGTATCGTCGGCACCATGCCCGGTGCCGACCTGATCGACGTGCTGGTGGCCCTTTGGAATGCACTTGAAGCCGGCGACGACCGCCGTGCTTATCAACTTTCGCTGCCCCTCTCGTCGCTGGTTTCTCTCCAAAATAATCTCGATGCATTTCTGGCCGTCGAGAAATACTTGCTCGTCAAACGCGAAATCTTTAAGAATTCGATCGTCCGCGGGCCGGTCGGTTACCGCCTCGACGAAGAAACCTGCCAAGAGGTCGACCGCCTGTTCGACCTGCTGATGCAGGCGCTGAATGATGACGACCAAAACACCCGCTGACGGCCGACGTAACCTTTTCTCTATTCTGAATCTGACTTGGGACAAGCCTGCTCGGCTGAGGTACACTCGGCACGGCCACAGATTGAGGCAGGGTGGCTGCGGGAGAACCAACCGTGATTCCCACCAGCCAATCAAATCTGATTCGGTCGCTGCAAGATCCGGCGGTTTACGATCATCAGGTTGAAGCCTTGCGGGTCGTCGAGACTCACATCTCGTGGGTTTTGCTGACCGGAGAGTACGCCTACAAAATCAAGAAATCGGTCGATTTCGGCTTCGTCGATTTTACGACGCTCCAGAAGCGGCGTTTTTTCTGCCGGGAAGAATTGCGATTGAATTGTCGGTTGGCGGCGTCACTGTATCTCGACGTCGTGGCCATCACCGGCAGTCCCAGTCATCCCCTTGTGAATGGAACCGGCACACCGATCGAGTTCGCCGTCAAGATGAAGCAGTTTCCGCAGCAGGCGATGCTCAGCCATCTGTTGGAGCAGGGACGAGTCACGGCTGCACACATCGACGGTCTGGCCCACGAAGTCGCCCAATTCCACGGACGTATCGACGTGGCTGGGTGTGATACCTGCGATGTTACCTCATCTACAACCCGCTCTGCTTTTCAGGTTGAACGGGGCAACATTTGGAGCTACCACATCAGCCAATCGCAGGGTAATCGGAGGGTAATCGGAGGGCCATGCGAGGCACTGCCGTATTCTCATTCCCGAGACAGGGGTTCAAATCCCCTTGGGGGTACTGGCCAAAAGCCTTTGAGAGACAAGGCTTTTGGTTTTTTCATGCGAGGTCGTGGTTGCGGCGGTTTGTCGCACCGACGCGCCTCTGGTGAGCCGGTCGAGTGGCAGCCGGTTCCCCGCTAGCTGGATTCGCGGTTCAGGCTGCACTCCGATATGGCGATGGTCTGACGACGGGCGCAGGATCTCACGTGTAGAAGACACCCGGTCCCGGTCGCCATTATTCGGTTATTCCGTCTTTGCATTCTTTGTCGGGCGACACTTCCGTTAACTTGCCCTGGAAGTCCGTGTTCCATTCCAGTTGGTGCTTCGTCAACTCTTGTGCTTCGGGAGGGAACGTCTTCCAGACTTCTCGGCTGACAGGATAGACATCCATTGTCAAACGACCGACCCACCAAGGCTGGTAATTGCATGCGACACCAATCCGAGGCTGTTCGGTCTGGTTCGCACCTGCTGCATGCCAAATCGTGTTGGGAATGATCGCTACGCTTCCAGCGGACCCGCAACAGCTAACCTCGCCTTCCATGAATTTCTGTGTTGGCGGTGGGAGGCGGCGATAGCGATGGCTGCCGGGAAGCGCGCGAGTGGCCCCTGTCCGTTCACTGAATGGGGTGAGCATCCAAATCGCGTTCACAAGGATCGGAAAGTCGGGCAACGGGCGGGATTGATTCAGTTGACCCATTGGCGAGTCCATGTGCCACCATCCCGGATCGCTCCCCCCATGCGCCACAAGGCCGTCGACGCTGCCTAGCCTCACCTGGTCTTCCGGCGGCCAGGCAAACGCATTGGGCGCTGGTGCAGTTCGACCGCCAAGCAGATACCTTGCCAATTCCAACACGGTGGGATGCATGGCCAGTTGGAGAAACCGAACATCGTGATTAAGCAGACACACCACAAATTCGTAGTCGGACACCCCAGGGGCGCGTTGCGGCGCCGTCATCACCGATTCGGCCAGATCGGCAGCAGCATCCGCGGACACGGCGTTTTCCAGAACGACGTATCCGTCAGTATCCAGCGCTTCGATCGCTCGTGGAACATCGTCGGAAGAAACTCGGTTCATTGATTGATGATCCTTTTATTCTGCAGTTGACCATTCCCAAGTCATACGATTCGGCAGCGGAAAACACCGCCTCGGAATGTAGACGGATTTTACAGACATAAACGTATTCCGGCAAACCGGCTCCTTTTCTGCACCCATGACGGAAGCAGAGAGCGGCAAGCGCAGCGCCGCCCTGGGTCGAAAGATCAACTAAACTCTCAGCCCTGAAGGGCAACGCTGTGAAGCATTTTGAGTCTTGCATAGTAGTGTTTTTCATAGACATCACATATTTACACTCGCTGCTTCCGGCATTCAATATGGGGGATCCAACGAAAGTGTCGCAAACCTTGGGAATTACGTCATTTTGTGACTTACGAAAATGCTTTACAGCGTTACCTGAAGGGACGGAACAAGCGTTCAATTGTCGCGACCCTTCAGTGCTGGACGTTGGGTATTATTACTGCATTCCCAGGGCGACGCACCGTGGCTGGCGAACCTTCGGGGCGGAAAAAACCAGCAAATGCGTCGCTACGGATCGGGACTGAAATTAAACCAGTCTATAGAAATACAAGCACGACGCGCAAGCGAGTGTGTCTTGACGGTTCTATCCCGCATTTCCCAGATAGAAACTAAGAGCGGGTGGTTCCGGCATCGTGTTGAGCCTATAAAATGAGGGGTGTGAGACACATACGCAACTCATGGGTCG
>CAUZTK010000175.1:0-8345 GCA_963582395.1 Planctomycetota bacterium
GACGGTTCCCCGCGGCATCCGGGTGACGACGGCTTGCGGGTCTCGCTCTGCTGCATCGACGACACCGTCGATTGTCTCGTTCGCTTGATGCAACTAGCCTGCGGCGGATCTCCGGTTCCGAAGCAGTTCAACATCGCCGGTCCCGAGCCGATCAGCATTCGCAGACTAGCCGTAGAACAGGGAAAATTGCTGCAGGTGGAACCGAAATTCGAACGGGGTGAGCAGGTTCGCGAGTTCGATCTGATCGCCGACATCAGCCGTCTGCGGCAGTTCTTAAATCCGACCTTCAGCGACTTCGGGGAATCGCTGGCTCGAACGCTGGAAAGTGACAGGCCGGCCCAAATCTGATCGAAACGACCCGCATTCGCGACGACCACGCCGAGAACGGCCCGTCGATGATGCGGCTCGGGCCACGCTCGCAGCCAGAAGGAGTTTTTCAACAGACTGTTAAGCGCTTTTTGCAATCAGCGGATGGTCGTTTCCAGAAATCTTTCTCACGGTGGTTCCGTGCAGTCCGAGATCAACCATTCCGGAAAACGGCCCTGTTCCCAGCACGTTGAACTGATACGCCTCGACGAGGATGTGCAGAATTTCGGTTTGTACGTTGTCGTTGCGGATGCCGACGCCACATCCCAACAGAAAGGTGCCGTTGCCCAATTTACACGGAAACTCAAAATCGATTTCGAGGATCTCTCCCTTGCGGCCGGTTATGTCGACGCCGTTGTGAAGTGTGCTGGTGGCATACAGTGCCTCTCCGTTTGGCCTTTGGATTCGGTAGCCGACATTCAGGGATGGAAAATCTTCCAGGCAGTGGACT
Source organism: Planctomycetota bacterium (assembly GCA_963582395.1). Lineage (GTDB taxonomy): Bacteria > Planctomycetota > Planctomycetia > Planctomycetales > Planctomycetaceae > CAUZTK01. The sequence continues at coordinate 818 of CAUZTK010000175.1, forward strand.
CGCGTTCGGACCGTGTACTGCCGGCCATACCAGATGTCGGTGACGCTGACGCCTTTCTCGTTGAGCAGGACGATGTCCAGCATTTTGGCGCCGCTGGCCGCTTCTTCCTTGTCGTGCGCGTCGAGGCCGTACGACATGACGTTCTCGCCGACGCCGTCACGTTCCTGCGCCAGCAGTTTTTCGTAGGCATAGCCGGCCCGGCGGGGAAGGTCGTCAATCAGGATTCCACCTTGGTGAAGCAGGATGGCGCGGTGGCAAAGATCGAAAATCGTCGCCATCGAATGGGTCACGAAAAAGACGGTCGCGCCGCTGCTGGTGATCTCGCGAATTCGCTTGAAGCACTTCTCTTGAAACAGCGCGTCGCCGGTCCCCAGCGCTTCGTCGACGATCAGAATCTCCGGGTCGATGCTGATCGCGGTGGCAAAGGTCAAGCGGGCCTTCATGCCCGACGAATAGGTCTTGAAGGGACGATCGATGACGTGGCCCAATTCGCTGAATTCGACGATCCAGTTCAGTTTTTTTTTGATCTGTTGGCGGCTCATGCCCAGACACATGCCGCCCACAATCACGTTCTCGCGACCGGTGTACTCTGGAAGAAAACCGGTCCCGAGTTCGAGGATCGCTGAAACCTTCCCGCTAATCTCAACCCGGCCGGACGTCGAATCGAGGGTTCCGGCAAGGATTTTCAACAGCGTGCTTTTTCCGGCGCCGTTGCGGCCGATGACCCCTAGAACTTCGCCCTTCCTCACTTCAAAGGAAACGTCCTTCAGCGCCCACGCTTCCGTGTGCCGCTGTTTCCGGGTCAGCAGTTCCAGCAGCATGTCGGCCGGCTTCAAATAAACCCGGTACCGCTTCGACAGGTTCTCGACTCGAATGGCCAGATGAGAAGGTGGTTTCATTTCACACTTTTGACAAGCCGCGGTTTCTCTTCCCAAATTCGACTCGCGTCTGCCGGGCGCGTTGCTGGGGACGGCTCATGCAGCCGCCACCTGTTCGGTGGGTTGGTAGATGTAGACGGGATGAATGTGGCAGACGACGTGTTTTCCGGCCGGCACGTTGTCCAGGAAGGTACAGACGTCGCGCAACCGCATGTTCCATTTGAAAACAGGATCTCGCTTCCTGTTCCCACCGATGGTCCACCGATCTCGGCCAATCAACCAAATGTTGTAGTCGTGTCCCCAGCGCACATGGGGATTCTCTACGAGGTACGTTCGCATCCAGCGCTCGTTGCGAATCGGGTCGGAGGGAGTCTCAGACAAGTAACGCTGCAATTCCGGCGAGTCCCGCGTCTGGTCGATTTCGGGATGGTTGGCTTCGTAGTCGAGCCCCAGCTTCGTTTCGCTGAGAGATTGCAGCGGGATGCTGAGACCGTGCCGGCACAACGTCGTCCGGCCGAACAAAGCGCGGCCTTCAAACAGCTCGAAGTTCTCAGCTCCGTAAGCGGGCGCGCTGTTGTGCGCCGCCGTCCCCGTGATTCGCAGCCCTTGCTCTCGCAGCCAGGAAAGTTCGGTCCGTACCGATTCTGCGCCTTCGGTGCCGAAAAGCTGATAAACCCCCAGACCGTCCACGTGCAATCCGACCTCGCAAAGAGACTCGTCCTGAATTGCGCGCAGAAGTGCAGACAGACCCGTGTACCGTTCAAACCCACCGGGATGAAACCGCCCGTAGTAAGCCGCCGTCGGCAGTACGTAGAAGCTGCCGCTCAAACCGGCGGTCCGCAGCGTCCGACTCAGCTCGAGCGCTGACCAGGGATCGGTATCGATGTCGTGCCGCAGGGCCAGCGAAACAACATCGGCCGGCATCGGCGCGTACAGTTCTTTCACCGGCCGCACCAGCAGACGGGGATGATCTCGAAGGTACGCGACAAATTGCGCGTACAGAGACAAATCGCTGCACAGCGCGATCTGCCGCTTGTATTCGCGAACGGCGGGCTGGATTTCATCGAAGCGGGTCGTCGCCTCGCAGACCCGGTACGGCAGAAAGCGGTCATTCTGCCGAGACCCGCTGTGAATATCGCTAGGCATCGTGCGGCGCGCTCCCGATGATCACCGTCTCGTGTGAGATGTTGTCCTGACCAGTGAATGCGGGGAAGACCATAATGTTCCGACAGCCGGACTTTTCGAGCGTCCTGTAAGCCTGGTGTGGAGAAATGTCGTTGTAGTAAACGCCCTGCTCCTTGCACCAGGTGAGCCTGTGCTCCGTCAATTCCGGGAAAAATCCGCGGTAGGCGGTCACATAGATCCAGCGTCGCGTTGCCGCCACCATCGCGCCCAGGAATGCATCCATATCGTAGGTGTTGTCGATTGTGCCCTGCGAAAAGACCAGGTCGAACTTTTCGCGTGGTGGATCGGCGATGAAATCGTCGGCAATGTACTGGTGCCGCGAGTTCTCTCGATTGGCCCGGCACCAGTCGATGAGCTGTGTGGCGACGTCGACACCGGCATACCGGAGGTCCTTGAAGAAATCTGCATATCCGACCGCCAAACCGCAGCCAATTTCCAGTACCGACTGTACCGGTTTGGCGGCGTCGATGAAGCGAAACCAATTTTGGAAACTGCTGTGCTGGGCCAGTCGGCTTTCGTACATCGACGTGTACCACTCGAGCCCTCCGTCGTGGTTCTTCCAGAACTCTCCGTAATTCGACGGCGGGTCAACTGTGGCGCGCGGCACATCTGAAGAAGTCATCAACGCGCCACGTTGCGCGGGGGAGCGGCTAAACTGCTTTCTTGCGAGACTCTTCAAATCGTTGTCCTTCGGCATCATACCCGAGTGATTGCATCGTCGGTGCTGCAATGCGTTTAAATTGACGGAACATCTCTGGCGACCAATCTCGCCAGGACGGAAACCGGGTCCGCATGTGGAAGCGTTCCCACAAGGAATTGATGCGCTGCTGCAATAATTTCTCTGTGACAGCGCGATTGAACCCTTTCAGTCCGAGGAAATCGAACAGCTCTTCAATTTCGTCTGCGGTGACATTCGTGTAGTCGATCTGTCGCCACTGTTCACTCGGAATGCCGCGCAGGTTCTCTGCGTACAGACAATTGCTATGCGACCAATACCAGGTCACCATTTCGAACCGCGAGAGATTCGCCCATTCGCGGTAGAACGGATCGTCGGGGCCCGGACGTGGGCGCGCATAGTCCGAGCTGTCCTCCTCAAGGGGCAGCGCTGCTTTGACGCGAAGTGCAAGTTTCGACAAAGAACCTGCATCGTTGCACTCACGATAGATCGTTCCGAATGCTTCGTTGTGCCAGTTCATCAGCGACGTGGCGACGTCCCGTCCGTCACGCGTCAGGAAGACGAACTTGCAACGCAGCATTTCGTGAAAGGCAGGAATGAAGGGACCGAATGTGACGTTCTTTTCACCGTAGATTCGGCCCTCGTCCAACACCATTGAAATGCGTGGAAGCACGTCTCGGACGAGAACTTCGCGAGGATTTCTCAGCCGACCCTCCATGAAGTCGCGCGACTCACGATTGAAATTGGGAAGCGGCTCGACAAGGCACGATCCATTGGTGGCCGTGTCGAGAATCTTGGCCAACGACGTCGACCCGGAACGCGCGCAGCTAATGATGAAATAGATACGGCTGGCGGGCACCGAATTCACTTCCCATTGTTACGAACTGTGATCCCTGGCGACGACGAATCGATGACGCCCTGCGGGAGAGGATCGTCGCTGAACGATAGGATTGACGAAAGAAGGAATTTGCGGTCCGTGGCCGTGACAGGCAAGCTGCGCAGCCGATCGGGTCCAAAAATCGTGCGCGGAGCATAGGAATCGCAAAGAAATGTGTCAAGCGAATTTCGGTGATCGAGCGAAGGGGTCTGGATCTTTGGTAAAGAGGAAACTGTTGAGCACCACCGATCTGCATCAATCCACAACCATGCTTTTCTGGAAAGGGCCAGACCCCAGAATGAAAAAATGACCAGATCTGCTTCATCGCACACCTTGACTGACTGAACCTAATCGAATTGGTATACTCGAGGCATCCTGCTGGGGGTGGTCCTGTGTCAGGCTGTTCCACCGGCTCTCAATCAGTTGTCATCAGCAAACGAATCGTGAGTTCACGTTTCCCGGTGTCTCGAACAGGGATTTTCAGATAAAACTGAGGGCAACACCGTTTATAGTATATACTTGGATATTATATACATATGTTTATTATTTCGCTGCACTCACCTCGCTGCGGGCAATTTTCCGGGAAATCTTGCCTCGGAGTCGGTCGATAGGGACCTGAGACAAGGAGACCTGCCAATGACCGCCACGACGACGATTCTGTCATGTTTTGTCACAATGAATCTGCTGGCTGCTCCGCCAGCCGAAGGCAAGCGAGACGCTTTGCGGTCGATTGAAGCGTTTCGCGGTGGGCGGCATTGGGCCGATGCGAGGACATCGCCGCCGCAGTCACCCGATGAATCGCTGCAGAGACTAAAGATCGAGCCCGGTCTTAAAGTCGAACTGTTCGCCGCAGAACCGCTCGTGATGGATCCCGTCGCGATCGCGTTTGATCGCCGAGGGCGAATGTTCGTTGTCGAGTACGGCGACTACCCGCTTGGTCCGCCCGCAGGGAAACCACCCCTCTCACGAGTCGTCCTGCTCGAAGATACCGACGGAGACGGCCGAGCAGATCGGCGGCGAGTGTTCGCAGATCGGCTGAAATTCGCTCACAGTTTGCTTGCGTTCAACGAAGGTATTCTCGTCGGCGCGCAGACGCAGATTCTCTTTCTTTGCGACACCGACGGTGACGACAAAGCGGACATCCGCCAGATCCTGTTCGACGGTTTCAAACCCGCGCATCCCCAGATGCAGATCGGCAACCCGCGCTGGGGACTCGACAACTGGATCTATCTCAACTACGGGACGGGACGGATCACATCGGCCAAGGCCCCCGACCAACCGTTCGACATGCCGCGAACCGAATTCCGCTTTCACCCGTTGTCGCGGGAATTCGGTCCGGCCAGCGGGCTGGGGCAGTTTGGAAATACCTTCGACAACCGAGGACATCGCTTCTTCTGCACGAACCGCAATCCAATCATGACGGCTATTCTTCCGCAATCGGCCCTCAAGAGAAATCCGTTTGCCGTCATCTCGCGGGTCCATGATAAAGTCGGCCCGTCGGGTGGCGACACACGTGTCTATCCACTGGTCGAGATGAAAAGCAACTCCCTCTCGCACGCGGGCACACACACTTCGGCCTGCGGCGTCACGGCTTATCGGGGCGATCTGCTCGGCGACACCTATCAGCACAGCGTGTTCGTTTGCGAACCGATCGGTCATTTGGTGACGCGCTCCATCATCAAACCAGACGGTGTCAGCTTGACCGCCCAGCGGGCTCGTCCGAAGGCCGATTTCCTGGCGTCGAGCGACACGTGGTTTCGCCCTGCCAGTCTGGCCACCGGACCGGATGGTGCGCTTTACCTGGCTGACATGTACCGGCTGTGGGTTGAGCATCCAAAGTTCCTGCCGGAGGAAATTGCGAAGAAACTGGATTGGCGCGCCGGCGAAGACCGTGGCCGCATCTACCGCATTGTGCCCAAAGGAGTGAAGGCAAGCCGCTTCAAACCACCGCAGACAACTGAAGATCTCGTTCATCTGCTGACGGACTCGAACGGCTGGCGGCGGCAGCTCGGTCAGCGCCTGCTGGTTGAACGACAATCAAAGCAGGCCGCGCCGGCTCTCCGTAGACTGCTCACTGAAAGCGGCTCCGCTTTGACGAGACTGCATGCGCTCTGGACGCTGGACGGCCTCGGCGAATTGACTCCAGGCTATGTCACCAAAGCCCTCGATGATCTGGACGTTTATGTCCGGCGCGACGCGGTCCGCCTGTCGGGACCGATGCTCAAGCAGCACTCGGAACTGTTCAACATCCTGGCGAAGCTCGCCCACGATGATGACATCCGCATCCGATTTCAGGTGGCGCTGGCCCTTGGAGAAACCGACGACGTTCGCGGCACCGGGCTGCTCACGGCGATCGCGCTTCGCGATGGGACCGATCACTGGTCCGCAGCGGCCATTTTGACGTCGGCGAGAAAACGCTCCGGGGCCATCGCCTCCGGTCTACTGAAAAAGGGCACGTTTGTCGCAGGTGGCGAGCCGGCACGCATTCGCCTCATTCGTGATCTTGCCACCGTCGTCGGTTCGCGGGGCGACCCAGACGAACTGGCATCGCTGATGCGAACATTGACTTTGCCGGATCAAACCGGAGTCTGGTGGCAGACCGCCATCCTCAGTGGACTCGCGACGGGGCTGCCTCGGCACCGCGGTTCGCTGGGACGGACAAGCTTGCCCGAATTGGTGGCCCGTCCACCCGCACGGCTGAGTCATTCCATCGGCCGCATTCGGCGTTTGCTCCAGCGAACTCACGACGTGGCGTTGGACCATCGCCTGCCGGTCGTCGACCGCCTGGCAGCCATCGAGCTTTTGGGGTATCAGCCGTTCGGCAAGGCCTCCGTGGCGTTCCAAAAACTCCTTGCCACCGACCAACCCGTTGACGTTCAACTTGCCTGCATAGGTGCCATGCGCCACAACGGGGACGAAGGCTCGACGGCGATCATTCTTGAACGCTGGCCGACACTCGGGCCAACCGTGCGCGGTCCGGCGCTCGATCTGCTCTGGCGGCGGAGCACGACGACCCGGCAGGCGCTGCAGGCGATGACCGACGGCAGAATCAATCCAGCCGTCGTCAGCCTCGATCAGCGTGTCCGGCTGCTGAAGAACTCCAATGACACAATTCGTAAACTCTCCGTCAGCCTGTTTGGTGGAGCTGTCTCCGCCAATCGACGCCAGGTTGCCGAGGAGTACCGCCCGGCATTGACGATGGCCGCATCGCTTTCGGCTGGCCGGAAAGTCTTCGAGCGAATCTGTGCCAAGTGCCACAAGATTGACGGCAAAGGGGACTCGGCTGGTCCAGACATTAGCGACGTCCGTAACCGATCTCGCGAAGCGCTGCTCTACGACATCCTCGACCCCAACGCCAAAGTTGAGCCGCGGTTCACGGACTACGCCGTCGTCACGGTTGACGGTCGCGTCTTCAACGGGTTAATGGTCTCGGAAACAGTCGAAGCCGTGATCCTGCGACAGACTGAGAACAAACAGCGAATCATTGCCCGCAACGACATCGACACAATCCGCGCCAGTGGAAAGTCGCTGATGCCCGAAGGTGTTGAAAAAGAGATCACCATCCAGCAGATGGCCGATCTACTGGAGTACCTCAAATCACGAGATTAGAGACTGATGGATCACCCCACCGTTACGATTCCAGGAATGATTGCCAGACCCCGAAACGTCTTGTCGATTGTTTGGGAGAATGAGGGCTAGGTGCAACAGGGGTCGTTAGGGTTGGCGTTTTCTTCGCCGCCTGGCGATTAACAATGCCCCAGCGCCGATGGCACACAGCACGAATCTCAACGGTTCGGGAACAACGGCAGACGCTGCCTGCTCCTGCTGGATGGTGACCCTCGGCGTGATCGTGGAAAGTTCAAAGGCACCCGTATCGGCGAACCCGACGACCGTTGCTTGAAACCCGGGACC
>CAUZTK010000176.1:0-8288 GCA_963582395.1 Planctomycetota bacterium
CTGATTCCCGACCGCAGCGGGCGATCTTATCGACAGTGGCGGGACTACATCCGCAAGCCGAAAGACATCTGGAACGAGATCGTCGCGGCGGCACAGGTTCCCGGCACGACGTCGGCGCCGCGGTTGCAGCCAATCGCGGCCCGCATCGTGATGCTGCAAAGCGGCATGCGGGCCCCGATGGGAGTCAAGGTCAAGGGCCCCGACCTGGAGACGATCGAACGGGTCGGCCTGGACATTGAACGCTTTCTGAAAGAAGTGCCCAGCGTCGAGAAGGCGGCGGTGTTTGCGGATCGTGTCGTCGGCAAGCCGTATATCGAGATCGATTTCAATCGCAACAAAATCGCCCGCTATGGACTCACGATCCGCGAAGTTCAGGATGTTGTCGAAGTCGCGATCGGCGGAAAGAGGATTACGACGACCGTGGAAGGCCGCGAGCGGTTCCCCGTTCGTGTGCGTTATCTGCGCGAGCTGCGCAATGATATCGAGACCCTGGAGAAAATACTGGTCCCGGCCAAGGACGGTTCACAGATTCCCCTCGCGCAAGTCGCCGAGATCAAATACGTCCGGGGCCCGCAGGTCGTCAAAAGTGAAGACACGTTTCTGACGAGCTACGTGCTGTTCGACATGAAGCCGGACCATGCGGAGGTCGACGTGGTTGAGGAGTGCCAGCGTTATCTCAGGCAAAAGATCGACAACGGCGAATTCATTCTGCCTACCGGGGTGAGTTACTCATTTGCCGGAAACTACGAGAACCAGGTCCGTTCGCAAAAAACGTTGATGGTCGTGCTACCGTTGGCGCTATTCATCATCTTTCTGATTTTGTATTTCCAGTTTAAGGATCCCATCACAACGCTGTTGATCTTCAGCGGAATTGCCATCGCCTGGTCGGGCGGCTTCATCATGCTCTGGCTGTACGGCCAGCCGTGGTTCCTGAATTTCGACGTCTTCGGGACCGGCATGCAGAATCTGTTCCAGATCCACCCCATCAACTTGAGCGTCGCCATTTGGGTCGGTTTTCTCGCTCTGTTCGGCATTGCCTCGGACGATGGAGTGGTGATTTCGACTTATCTGGATCTGAGCTTCCGCGCCAATCAGATTGACACGATCGAAGCCGCGCGCCGGGCGACCCTGGAGGGCGGGCTGCGCCGAGTCCGTCCCTGTCTGATGACCACCGCCACCACGATTCTGGCGTTGATCCCCGTGCTCACGTCGACCGGGCGCGGTGCAGATATTATGGTTCCGATGGCGATTCCCAGCTTTGGGGGCATGGTGATCGAAATCATGACAATGCTGGTCGTGCCGGTGCTTTATTGCTGGGTGAAAGAGTGGAAGATTCGACTCGGCATCCGGGACAGGCTGTTTGTGAAACAAGAGTGAACTCTTCAGCCGCACCAAGGCTGCGGCATGGGAGAATTCGCTCGCGGCCCACTCGCGAACGGACGGATTTCGCAAGGGGATCGATTTCTGACAACCGGCCCTTCTCAACGATCCCGGATGGAGGGAGGCTTCGGTGAAATGGATCGCCGTTGTCGGCGTTTAGCTGTTCGGGCTCCACAGGGACCGGTGGTTGATTAACGGCTCCGCAACCTTTAGTCACGAGTGTCGGCGTGTTGAGGGACGTGAAAGGATTTCGTTGATCAGAATCGCCTGCCGGATGCCACCCGGATCGCGCAGCAGACTGACAATTTTCCGAGCCGCAGCGGAGGACCGGTGTGTCGTTCCCAAGGCCCCTTGCTCGGCCGCTCCGCCGGTAAATTTCCCCAGATGTTCGGCAATGCTGGCTTCGACGTTGTGCGGCAGATGTTCTTCGACACGGTCATCCATGTATTCCCGCAGATGTTCGCGCAGGCCGGTTCCCAGATTCTTCGACACGATGCTCTCGCGCTGGGCAATGTTTGTCCCGGGTATGACGTGCTGATCGTTTTCGTGGGGCTGTGCTGCCAGGGGCCGATTCTTCGGCCGCGGTTTTTGTCGCGGCCGTTGTCGTTCCTGCTCCGGGACAATTTCGATGGCAACTTCTTCGCTGCGCTTCCTGCCGCCGCCGACCTCGCGGAGGAACCTGTCGATTTCGCGTTGCAGGCCACCACCGCGACCGCGTGGAGGTTGTGGACGCCGACCGGGCGCCGGCGGTGCGGCTTGTTTCACGCCGCCGATCACTTTCATGATCCAGCTCAAAATCATGACCACCACAACGATCACAAAGCCGATCGATGGGCCATCAGCAAGAACCTGTGGGGGGAGTGGAAACGCCATGGAAAACGTCCTCGCTTGTCAGGCAAGTGAATCGGTGTGTGGAAAGAGTAGAATTTCTTCTCCGGACGGCCTCAACCCGGCGGAGCCGGAATCAAACAGGGAATGTCACAAAGCTGAATTTGGTGAAACCGTCAAGAGATTGAGGAAGAGAGAGGGAGACAAATTCTTCAAATCTTCCCCTCTCTCTGATACGAACCTTCCTTGATTTCCTTGGAGATTTCGTTACCATCCTGCGCAAGATAAGTCAGAGAAAAGGCCCCAACAAGTTGCCGGGAGTCGCAACAGGCGATCATTTTTGAGCGGCCGCTATCTGGTCGTGGCCCCCGGATCCGATTCGCCCCCCGCACTGGCAATGGCGGCCCGCATACTGGTATCGGCCTGAACGTTTTTGAGCTCGTAATAATCCAACAGTCCCAGGCTCTGACTGCGGAATGAATCGGCAATGGCCTTGGGAACTTCCGCTTCGGCCAGTACGACCTTCGCCCGGTTTTCCTGCACGTGGGCGATCTCTTCCTGTTCGCGAGCTTTGGCTTCGGCCCGACGCTGTTCAGCGTTCGCTTGTGCGACCCGCACGTCGGCTTCGGCCTGATCGGCCTGCAACCGGGCACCGATATTTTCGCCGACGTCGATGTCTGCAATATCGATCGACACAATCTCGTAGGCAGTGTTTGCTTCGAGCCCTTGGCCGAGCACAGTCCGAGAGATCGAGTCGGGGTTTTCGAGCACGGTCTTGTAGGAAGGAGTGGAACCGATCGCCTGCACAATGCCCTGACCGACACGGGCAATCACGGTCTCTTCGGTCGCCCCGCCGACGAGTTGCCGCAAGTTGGTCCGAACGGTCACCCGGGCCCGCGCCTTCAACTGAATACCGTCGCCGGCAACCGCATCGAGTGTTCCCGCCTTTTTCGACGGATCGGGACAGTCGATCACTTTCGGGTAAACGCTGGTCTGGACCGCTTCGCGGAGATCGCGGCCCGCCAGATCAATGGCCTGGGCCGTGTCCCAGTCCAGATTGATCTGGGCTCGGTGGGCGGCCACGAGGGCTTTGATGACGTTCGGCAAATTGCCGCCGGCCAGAAAGTGGGCCTCCATCGCTTGCGTGGTGATCGGATACAACTTCGTCAACCCGGCCTGCACGGCCATGATTTTGCAGCGGACGATGAGCGAAGGATTGACTTTGCGAAACGACATCATCAACAGGTTGGCAAAGCCGATGCCGGCCCGTGTCATCTTGCACTGAATCCACAATTGAAAGTACCGGGCGAACACGATCAGAAACACGAACAACATGAACGCCAGGAGAAAGGCGCCGAGCAGCAGAAACATGCTTCCGCCGTCTTCGAGTTCAACCTGAGCGAACAATACCGGCCGCTGAATGAACTCAGTCATCGATTGTGGCCTCGTTCGGAATTGTGCCGCCGAAACAATTTTCGACGGTCGAACATCTGCAAGCGATTCGCCGATCGGGAATTTCCCAAAGGAACCGCGAACTGCGGATTGTCAAACCGAAAATACTCTTCCCGCTGTTTAACTGTGCGGAACTTCAAAGTCAAGAGGCGGATCGTGGGGGCGGTCGGCCTCCGCCAGAAGATCATCGGACGCAGCGGCACCGTCGGGGGGTTCCTGCGTAGTTTCGTCTTGCGTCGATTGTTCTTCCGCCGAACCGGTGGCAAGGCGAACCACCAGCCGATTGCCTTTCACACCAACCACTTCAATGTCTTCACCCGGCTCGACCAACATGCCTTGACACTCGCAATGCAACCGCTCGCCGTCGACGGTGACCATGCCACCCGGATTCAGCAGCGTCAGGGCCCGGCCCCTTTTGCCGACCAGTTTTCTGAGGTGCTCTTCTTCTAAAGTATAGGGAGTGACGTTCTCCAGGCTGGGCCCTTCGAGCAGGATATACCGGCCCAACCGAGTCCGCGGCAGAGCGAACAGCGCTCCCCCCACCGATGCCGGCAACAACAGCACCAACGCTGCCATGTACGACCACCATCGGATTTGTCTGTCTTCCCACCAGGCCGTGTACGCGCACCAGACGGAAACGGCGAAACAAATCATGGACAGAATCGTGATCATTCCGCCGGAAGGGATAAATACCTCGGCGATCAGCAGCGCCAGACCGACGAACAACATCAGCAGCGCGAGCAGTTCGTGGGTGGTCATGAATCGTGACAGACCGGTTTTGTTCGTGATTTGGGCAGATCCATTAAATAACGTAATGCCCTTTTGTTTTGCTTTTCTTATTTCAGTTTATCCAAGATGTGTGACGAGGCAAGACCGTGTTCGCTTTGAGAGGGAGGGAGATGCGAAGAATTTGTCTCTTCCCTCCCTCTCACTCTCTCCATCAATCTCTTGGCAGCTTAACCAAAATCATCTTTGTGGTGACATTTCCTGTTTGGTTCTGGATCCGCCGGCTTAGGAGTTCCGCGTTCGATGGCCAAGCAAGATAAAAAGCGTTGTGACTGGGCGGGTGCGGTCCACGAAGATTACATCGCTTACCACGATCAGGAATGGGGAGTCCCCGTGCATGACGACCGAAAGCAATTCGAGTTTCTACTCTTGGAAGGCGCGCAGGCAGGATTGAGCTGGTGGGTCGTGTTAAGCAAGCGCGAAGCGTATCACGAGGCGTTTGCGGAATTTGGTCCTCAAAAAGTCGCTCGGTTCACGCCCAAACGGATCAAACGCTTGATACAAAACCCCGGCATCATCCGAAATCGGCTGAAGATCAGCGCGGCTGTCAGCAATGTCAGGATCTTTCTGGAGGTTCAAGAAGAATTCGGCAGCTTCGACGAATATATTTGGCGGTTCGTGGACTTCCGGCCGATTCAGAATCGTCGTCGGCGTCTTGGGGACCTGCCCGCCACGACCCCCCAGTCCAATGCCTTGAGCAAGGATCTCAAATAGCGCGGCTTCAAGTTCGTCGGCAGCACGATTCTTTACGCTCACATGCAGGCCGTCGGGATGGTCAACGACCACCTGGTGAGTTGTTTTCGCCACCAAGAATGCGCCCGACTGGCGTGAAGATCGTCCTCGGTACAGTCGGACCCGTGGCAATCACGTTTCCGTTGGCCGTTGTCTGGAATCTCCTTCTCTTCCCGGACACTTACAAGCGGCTGAGTGACTTCGGCAGATTTCCGCTGTTCGGCAAGCGTTTTTTTGTCATGCTCGGAAAATGACCCGTCCGCAGCAGTTGTCAGGGCTGATTGACGGCTGAATGCAAAATGCCATAGACTGCCGGCTTCTTATTCGACTCTTTGTGGATGAGGACCACATCATTCGTTCTCGAGCGATCCAGCTAAACTCCCTCAGACATGAACCATGTTCCTAGCGTGTTTTTCAAACCGGAGCCGTCTTCACAGCGGGCTGAAACTGTTCGTTTTGGCTCAACTTGTTCTGGCAGCCGGCTGCTCTGAATCAACAAGCGAAAAGATCGACGAGCTCCCCGAAATCCCGTTCGAGGGTCAGCAAATTCAGATTGCGATTCCGGCCGGACTGGGGTTAGCCAATGCCTGGCAGATCGATCTCGACGAATGGACCGCACAGACACGCGCCACCTGGAATCTCGTCGATTACGATCCGTCGGACCAGCAGAAGCCGCTGGCGGAAGGGCTCGGTTTCGGCTCCGGTGCCCAGGGTCAGGGGGCTACGCTCTTCGTGTTCCCCATCACCCGCGTTGCGGAGCTGGTGGAACAGGATTTATTGGCCGAAATTCCCGTCGAAAGCCTCAGGTGGGGCGATCTGTTTCCGGGGCTGCGTGAGGGACCGGGCTCAATCGCAGGCAGACCGGGCGTCGTCCCCATCTCCTCGCCGGTCCTACTCTGCTACTATCGCCACGATCTTTTCGAGAGCGAACAGCTTTCCCCGCCGGAAACTTGGGACGACTACCAAAAACTGCTCCAGAAACTCGGCGAGCGCGGACTGAGGGCCGTCGAGCCCTGGAACGAACAGTTTCGCGCTACGATGTTCCTTTCCCGAGCCGTCGCCTATGCCAAACACCCCAACCAGTTCTCGCTATTTTTCGATATCCGCAGCGGCGAGCCGCTGATCGACGGCCCGGGATTTGTACGGGCATTGGAGGAGTCACGTGCTGCGATCGATCAAATGAACAGTCGGGGGAACGTCACTGGCTATTCGCCGCTCGAATGCCGTCGCGACTTTTTCACTGGGAAGGCTGCGATGGCCATTTGCTACGAAACCGGCAACGCGGAACCCGCCGCCGAGCGGCCCGCCTCGATGACGGTTGGGTTTGTTCGCCTTCCCGGCCAGCCCGACGCCTACAATCGTTCGACCCGGCAGTGGGAGCCCCCCCCGAACGGCGAAATCAATCGCTGCACGCTGACGGCCTTTTCGGGTCTGGGCGTCGGAGTCTCGAAGCGCGCGACCGCCCCACAACAACAGGCGGCCTGGCACTTACTCTCGCAGATCGCTGTCGAACCGGAAAGGCTGATCCGCCTCTTTCCTGCGGCAACAAGAAGTCTCTGCCGGACTACGCAACTGGCTCGCCCGGAGGCTTGGACCGGCGACGATCTTACATCCGGAGAATCGCGACAGTATGTCGACGTGCTCGCCGCCAGCCTCCGCGACAGCCGTCTCGTGGCCGAACTGTCCGTCCTGGGGCGTGCAAAGTTTCGAAGGTCGCTCAGCACAGGAATCGGGAAGGTGCTATCCGGCACGGCGGACCCACAACAGGCGCTCCGAGCCGTTGCGCAAGAGTGGCGTGAGATTGCCGCGGAAATCGGCGAAACAAAGGTCCTCAACAGCTACCGCCGCAGCCTGGGACTCTCGCCTCTTTTGGAAGACTAAACTTTCTGTTTGGTGAAATTTTCCTGAAATACTCATTTTTCCATACTTACTCAGTCGACAGAATGATTATTTTCTGGAAATCTTAATCAAACCGCACAACCGGTTTTGTCGATGACTACTCCGTGACAATGCGGAGACGACAACAGCACGCGGTGCATCTCCGAAATCTCCCCACCTGGGAACGGGGACACCCGATGTTTCGCGGAAAGTCAATCGTTTTGACTTTGTTGTGCTCGCTTGTGCTTCCGGTGCTGCGGACAGCTTCGGCCCAGGAGCGGCCGGCGACGGGTGATGTCGAATCAGCCCTGCCGCGCCCCCAGACCCTGGCAGGCCAAGCTGCCGAGCTGGAACGTCGGAATACGGGCACAGTTCTGCCGACGGGAGGCGAACCTCTCGGAGCGGCTTTTTTATCGGCCGATGATCTGTCTGAGCCGGGCGATTCGATTGTCGACCGCATGTCGAAACTCGAAAATGACTGGCTCAAATTCCAAGAATCCGAGGCCGAGAAGAAGACCGCTTCGTCCGGAAAACCGACTTTAGAAATCAACGGCCGTATTCACTTAGACCATTGGTCGTTTGCGGACGATAGCCGGGGCATCCACTTTTTCGAGAACCCCGTCACGGGCGTCGATCCGGAAGACCGTTTCTTCTTTCGCCGCATTCGGCTGCGGTTTCAGGGCGAAGTCTTCGACAACATGCTTTATCGCATGCAGTTCGACGTTCACAGTCCTGACGACAGCGAACTGAAGGATGTGTACATCGGTTTCAAAGAGCTGGCGTTCTTCCAGACGATTCTGATCGGCAACCAGAAGCGCCCGCTGGGGCTGGACCACCTGAACAGTAGCCGTTTCAACATTTTCATCGAACGGCCGCTGGTCGTCGAGGCCTTCAACGAAGATGCCCGCCGGCCCGGAATAGCTGTTTACGGGAATTCCGACGACGAAGTTTACCACTGGCGTTACGGCGGTTACTCGTTGGAGAATATGGTTGACGACGGCGAGGTGATTGGCGACTCGCGGCAATGGAGTCTCAACGCGCGGCTGGCGAGCAGCCCCTGGTACGACGAATCGTCCGGTGGTCGTGGCTATTTCCATTGGGCGGTTGCCGGCATGTTTGCGCGGCCGGACGGCGACGTTGATCCGAACGACACGAATGCCAACCTGGGCCGCTTCCGAACTCGGGCCGAACTGCGTTCAGATCGTCGCTGGATCGACACCGGGAGCGTTGCC
>CAUZTK010000177.1:0-8258 GCA_963582395.1 Planctomycetota bacterium
AACCCATTTGTTGTTCTTGACTTCGAAGCTGCGATACTGAATGCCGCTGTTGCCGAAGCCCTGGTCGTTTTTCGGAACGATGCGGTACTGTAGTTTCAACTCGAAGTCGGCCGGTTTGCCGCCTCGCCAGATAATGAACGTGTTCCCCTTGGTGGGGTTCTCGGCGGTGGTTTCACCGGTGATGGTGCCCTCTTCGACACGCCAGAACTTCGAATTTCCGTCCCAGCCTTCGAGAGTATTTCCGTCGAAGATGGACTTGAACCCCTCTTCCTTTTCGTCCGTCTCAGCCCCCGCCAGCGGCATGACCAATCCGCTCACGAACAGCATCAGGCCGGCCAGTGACATTCGGACCCAGCCAGCAGCGTGTTCGGCGACGGTAAGGCACATGGCAATCTCCTGGAGTTTTCCCTTCGTTCATCCGGCCCGCGCAGCACGAAAACTCGCGGACGGCCGGTGGTCGGTGACGCTCTCTCTATTTTAAGCGGCGATGGAGCCTGTCGAAACTGTCACGGGTACAACTTCTTCGGTTGAGAGTTCCTATCCGTCGGCGCACTGAAACGCGTCGGGTGGTATACTCAGTTGGACAGGGAACCGATTTTGATCGGCCGGGCGATGCCGCCGGCGTCTCTATCAGCAGGGAATCGAGCAATGACGAACACTGTCGGATGAACACTGTCGGATGACGTGCATTTCTGGTCGCCCCGGCCCGTTGAACGGTCAAACAGACGTCGCCGCTTCTTGGCCGCCCTTCGCAGCGTTATACTCCAACTTGGATGTTGCCATGAAATGCAAGGTCGCCATTCAAGAAACCGCTGAAGGTTTCAGCGTCTATGTTCCCGGCTTGCCCGGTTGTTGGTCTCAGGGTGTCATGGAAGAAGAAGCCTTGTCCAATATTAAGGACGCGATCCGCAAGTATTTGTCGGTCGTCGCTGAAAAACTGGAAGATGCTGAAGTCCACGAAGTCGAAGTTGCTATTTAGCCATGACAAAACTTCCGGGCATCAACCACCAGGATGCGGTTCGCGCTTTGGAAAAGGCAGGTTTTCGGATTGTTCGCCAAAGCAAACACATCGTGATGACCAACGACGGGATCATTCTCACGTTTTTGCGTAGCAATCTAGTCAACCCCTTTACCATGAGCGGTTTTGTTCGTGATGCCGGACTGACGATTGAAGAATTCCGGAAACTTCTTTGAACACTGCAAAGGTGTGGCCGGTGGTCTAGTTACGAAGACCGAAGTCGAATTTGATTTGCCGCTTCGTTGTGCGGGCACATTTTTTCAGGGAGAACCAAACAATGACGAACACCGTCGGGCGACGTGAATTTCTGGTGAGGTCGGCCCGTTGGACAGCAACGGCCACGCTGGCAGGCTGGTCGGGCAACAGGTCGGCGTTTGCCGCCGAACGACCGAATCTGCCGGTCGCTGGCATCACCACCGTGTATCGGCGGAACTCGCATGCGGATGTGATCCTCGGCAAGATTCTGGAAGGGTATAACCAGCAAGGCGGTCCGGGACCGGATTTGAAGCTCGCTTCGATGTACGTCGAGCAAACGCCTAAGGGTGATCTGAGCCGACAGCTCGCTAAGAAATACAACGTGCCGATCTTCGACAGCATTGAGAAAGCGATCACGCTCGGCGGCGATCGTGTTGCGGTGGCGGGAGTGCTGAGCATCGGCGAGCACGGCAACTATCCCTACACAGAGGACACGCACCAGCACAAGTATCCCCGCCGGCGGTTCTTCGAGGAAATCACTGCCACCCTGGCCAAGTTTGGAAAGAACGTCCCGGTTTTCAACGACAAGCATCTCTCTTGGAACTGGAAAGACGCCCAGCACATGTACGAGACGGCCCGGCAGATGAAATTTCCGTTCATGGCCGGCTCGTCGATTCCCGTCGCTTGGCGCCAACCGGGACTCGAACTGCCGATGAACTGCGAGATCAAGCAGGCGGTCGGCATCGGTTTCGGCGGACTGGAATCTTACGGCTTCCATGCGCTGGAGGGCCTGCAATGTATGGTCGAACGCCGCCAAGGGGGCGAGACCGGTGTTGTCTCTGTGCAGGCAGTGCAGGGCGACGGCATCTGGAAAGCCGAACAGCAGGGCCGCTGGTCACGCCCGCTGGTCGAGGCGGCACTGGCGGCGCAGCCCGGGTTCAAACGGGATGGCTGGGAGCAGCGGCTCAATAAATCTGCGGCTTTGTACCTGATCGAATATCAGGACGGCTTGCGGGCAACATTGGTGATGGCGAACGGGGTGGTCGGCAACTTTGGTTTTGCCGCGAAACTGAAAGGAGAGTCTCAACCGGCAGCCTGCATGATTGCGCTGCAGGAAGGGCAACCGTACGGGCATTTCAGCTTTCTGCTGCGAGGGATCGAGCACATGATCCACTCGGGCAAATCGGCTTACCCGGTCGAACGAACTCTGTTGACGACTGGCATTCTCGACCGGGCGATGCACAGTCTGGCCGAAGGGCAGAAAAAATACACAACGCCGGAATTGGCGGCCATTCGGTACAATGCATCCGACTGGCCGTTCGCCAAAACGCCGGTGGGCGTCCCGCCCAAAACTCCCGCCGGAGTTTGAATTCGGCGGCAGGAACTCGAATGATTCACAACTCTGACAACAAACTACGGGTGGCCGTCAGTTCGCGGGTCAGGCCGTCTACGAGATCGGCCGGTTGGCCGTCGGGCAGCACTTCCCAGGTGTACGTCTCGACTTCCAGATGCGGGGCGTAATCGAGCTGGGAAACAGCGATCAGCGCCCGTTTCAAATCGGGCCGAGTGGTGCCCAGCGGTCCCATCCGTTCCGCATCGACCGGAACATGGAAGTGTACCCGCCACGTCTCGGCGTTGAGAAAATCGCGGTCCGGTTCCCGTGCCAACTGCTCGCTCAAATCGACCGCCCGCAGGATCTTTCCTGTCGAGGTCCGCGCCATCGTCTGGTGCAGGTAGCGCGGTTCTACGTAGCGGACCAGCGCCCGTCTCGCTTCAATGTTCTCAGCCGGCCGATCGAGTTGAATCGCGCAAGTGATGTGCACCTTGTTGATTCGCACACCGGCACGGTGCAACGACTGAATCGAAGCGGCCACGTCTTCGAATTCTACCGCCTGATGACAGACATCGTAGCACAGTCCGATACAGCGGCGGACCAATTCGCCGGCATTTTTCTCATCGGCCTGTTGCCACAGGCGCTGGAAAAATGAGATCGCTTCCTCGGTCGTCTCCAGCAAGCAGAACGGTTCCGGCTCGATGGCCAGCCGAATCAGCTTGCCGGTTTGGTCGAAAATTTCCTCCAGCCGGCAGGCAAGTTCGATCAACTGCCGGACCGAGTGATCGAGGAAATCGTCGCTGCGCTCGAACTCCTTGAAGCCGAGCGGCAAGGTCGAGATGCTGCCTTCGCTTCCGGTGGGCATCAAAGCGGTCAAAATGCGGGCACAGTCGGCGGTGTACTGCATTCGTTCCAGTCGGGTCCAGTCGGGCAGATAGACATTCTCTTTGACGCGCTCACTGTGAAAATCACCGTAAGGGAACGCGTTCAACGTGTAGCAGACCAGGTTGCGACATGCCAAACGGTCCGCCAAACGCGGTGGACCGTCCGCAGACTCGAGAAGTTCCCGGACCACCGGCTGCGCAAGCCACAAACCGGCCGCCAACGGGGCCCCAAAATTCTCGCGAACAGGGGCCGTGTACCGGTCGAGCCCGTCGACGACCTCGGCAACCGATCGGCCTGAATGAATGTTTGTACAATAACTTAGCGGCAGCGTGCTGATCGACATCGTCCGCTCTCCCGGTCGCGTGCTCGTCGGTTCATCGCCAGACAAAACCACCGGCACACCGACCTGAACCACGAATCGTCCTTGGAAAATGTTCCAGACCGATTATCCTAACTTGAAACGTTATCGAAAACTATAATGGCAATGGTGGCGGCCCGTGACGACAACTCGACCATGACCAACGGTGCCCCGAACAGATTTGATTCGTCGGTCAACTGATGAGGAACTTTCGCCATCGATTCGGGTTTGTTTCTCACCAGACCGACGCAAACCGGCTTCAAGCAAATTGTGATCAGTAGCGACACCAACCAGATCCCGCATCTTCGCGACCCCGACGTCCAGTTGATGCTGCGCGTTAAGCAGGGAGACGACGATGCGTTCACACAACTCGTAACTGTCTATCAAGATCGGCTGATCGGTATTTTTTCTCATGTGTTAGAACAGCGTGAACAAGCCGAGGACCTGGCACAGGATGTGTTTTTGCGGGTGTACCGGGCGCGTCACGGGTATGAACCAACCGCCCGGTTTTCGACATGGCTGTTTCGCATCGCCAACAACCTGGCCAGCAATTTCCGGCGCAGCAAAGTACGCCGCAAGGAAGTTGCCCTCAGTGTTCGCGATTCCGGCCCGCTCGGTCCGGGGCCGGAAGAGAAGCTGGTGGCGGAAAAATCGGCATTGATGCCGACTCGGCAGTTCGACAAACGCGAACTGCGGTCGATTGTTCGAAATGCGCTGGAAACATTGAACGAACGCCAAAAAATGGCGCTGTTGCTGCACAAATTCGAGGGCATGAGCTATGCCGACATCGGCGAGACAATGGAGCTCTCGGCGGCGGCGGTGAAGTCGTTGCTCTCGCGTGCCCGTGAAAATCTGCGAATCAAGCTGGAACCGTACGTCAAGTAAAAAAGTGGAGTTTCAACCGCAGTCGTGGCTGCCGCTTGCGGCTTAGCAGGCCACACAAACTAGCAAAACAAGCCTATCGCTTATCGTCGTACCAGGTACGTCCCCGAAACGAATTGAGTGGACCCGATTTCCGAACATCTCTCAAATTGTTGTTAATGATTTGACCGGACAATGAAAAGAACATCCCGCCTGACTCCCGATCAGCGTTCGAACCTGGTGGCCTACCTTGACTCAGAATTGGAGGCACCGGCCGCGCAGGAGATCGAACAGATCCTCGCGGACAACCCTGTCGCCCGCCACGATATCGAGATGCTCACGCGGACGGCCGAACTGCTCGATGTTTTGCCCCGACACAAGGCGTCCACCGAGTTCATCGAACGGACGATGTCTTCGATTCGGCTCGACGAAGTTCGGCAGCCGCTCTCGGAGCAGCCGTGGTTTCAGCGCGCCCGTCGCGGCGCGGTTGTGGCCGGATGGGCAGTCGGTTTGGCATTGTCGGCCCTGTTTGGTTTTACGCTGACCAGTCGCTGGATTCCGGACGAGTCGCAGCAGTTGATCGAAGAGCTGTCCTTTTTACAAAACCTCGATATTTACACCGAAGTGCAGGACGTTGAGTTCTTGCGAGAACTTCGCGAAAGCCGTTTACTCGATGAAGAACCAACAACACAGCAGCCGTAATCTGCGAACTCTGCTGGCCTCGCATCTGGCTCTGCTCGTTGTTCTCCCGATCTTGCTCGGGGCTGACGAGCCGAATCGCCGCACAATTGAAAAGATGACCCCGGCACAGCGGACCCGGCTCGAGCGGAACTACAAGCGATTTCTCAATATGTCCCCCCGCGAGCAACAGCGATACCGCGAGCTGCATCGCCGCCTGCAAGATGATCTTGACGCCGACCAGCTCCGCGAGACAATGCTCCGCTACCGCAATTGGTTAAAGACGTTGTCGCCCTTCCAGCGTCAGCAACTAAAGGAAACAACCGGCATTGCCGACCGACTCGAATTGGTGCGGCAATTCAAACATGAACAGGAAGTCCATCTACGCCCAGAGGAATCGGCGCCGCAGCTCGGTCGAGAAAATCTGGCCCGGCTGATGACGGTGATTGAAGAGGAGTTGCCGCCCTCGGCGGTCAATCGGAACCAACTCGCAGCGCTGCCGTTGGTCCTGCGGCACCTGAAAGTTCTTGCCGAATCGATGCGGGGAACATCCAGTCCACGACGATTCAGACCTAATATGCGTGGCTGGCCGGAATCCCGGCTGCTGGAAAAGCTGAGTCAGGCCATCCCCCCGGAAGACGATTTTCTCAAGCGAATCGAGTCGATGAAGTTTGACGAAGACCGGCGGCGTGTCTTGGTTTCCAACATGTTCGACGAACTCCGCAGGGAGTGGCAAGATTTCGTTGCAAGCGAGAGACCGAGCCCCGAGGCGCTGACGGCTTTTCGGGAACAACTCGATCCGCGAGAGCGCGAAGAATTAAACAACCTGTCGCGCTCCGAGCGACAGCGGCGATTGATGAACCACTACATAGCCAAGCGACGCCAGGATCTCCTCAAGGATTCTCCCGAGTTGCGAATGCTGTTTTCGCAGATGTCGCCGCGAGTTTTTCAGCGCCCGCCGCGCGGCCCTCGACCCGGTCCCGGCAGAGGTGGCCGACCGCGTGACAAACGTTTCGATCGCAGACGACCGTCCCCTCTACCATACGGCTCCCGCGACAGGTGACATGTCAAGACGCCGTACACAGCCGGCAAGTCGCTGATTCGCCGCAAAGCGGTTCACACATCGCAAGCACTCGGGCCACACCGCGAAATATACTTCCAGCGGTCACGAACTGCGGTTTCTGGGAGGGCGAAGCTCTCGCTGAGCCGCCGCAAACCACAAATAGCCGGTACCTAACAGGTACCGGACCGCCGGCTCTCGGCTCGGCGGGAACCTCGCCCTCCCTCAATCTGTGGCCGCGCCGAGTATATCTGAACGGATCCCATCAGTCAGCTTGTTACTCTCCTGCAACGACCGGATTGCGCAGCACTCCCACTCCTTCAATTTCGACCTCGACCACGTCACCTGGTTTCAGCTCGGCCGTACTGCCCGGAGTGCCGGTGTAGATCAAGTCGCCGGGGTGCAGCGTGACGTGACGGCTGATAAAGCTGACGGTGCCGGACACGTCGTGAAGGAGTTGGTTGGTTCGTTCGTGCTGGCGGACTTCTCCGTTCAGCCGAAGCTCCATCAGTAGATTGTCGTAGTCCAGCCCGGCGGCAATGAACGGACCGCAGGGACCGAACGTGTCGGCGCCCTTGGCCCGCCACCACTGCACGTCCCCCCGTTGCCAGACGCGGGCACTGACGTCGTTGCCGCAGGTGACGCCGAACACGTACTCCAACGCATCTTTTCGCGACACATTTTTCGCCTTCTTACCGATCACGATCACCATCTCCGCCTCGTAATGGACAACCTCGGCATCTAGGGGCAGCACAATGGCTTCACCCTGGGGCAATAGGCAGGATGGGCTTTTGAAGAACGGCTGCGGGATACGGAATTTCTTCGGAATTTCGCCGCTGCGGCGGGTCTCGACGGTGGTGTCTGTGTTGGATGTCGTTTCGGCGGTTTTGGCGTTGGTGGTGACCCGGGTGACGGTGGTGATGGTGTTGGTGGTCGTGCTGGTGTTACCGCCGATATGGCTTTTGTAGTTGCCGGCCATGGCAAACACCTGCGTCGGCCGAGTGGGAACCAGAAGCTTGACCTCATTCAGGGCATAAGTCTTGTTGGTTTTCTGGATGTCACCGAACAGACCTCCGGCCAACTGACGGACCCGATTCCCCTCGACAATGCCATA
Organism: Planctomycetota bacterium; assembly: GCA_963582395.1. GTDB lineage: Bacteria > Planctomycetota > Planctomycetia > Planctomycetales > Planctomycetaceae > CAUZTK01. Next base: position 7,503 of record CAUZTK010000177.1, read on the forward strand.
GGCAATCGTCTTACCCACCTGAAAACGGCAGAAGCGGGTGACTTTCGAGTCTTGTTCGGCTGCCAGGACAGACCCGGCCAGCAGCGGACCGGCAACAAGTGCAACGCAGGCAGCAGCGATCAACGTTCGTCGAGACAACATAGTTTTCCTTCGATTGATTGGCCCATGGAATGTGAATTCGGTGTCGTCTATTAAGCATCACATTTCCCGACGGCCGGGTCAAGCATGCACAGGCAATATCGGCGGCGAGCGGCCGGCGTAAGCCGGTTGTTGCTCATCAAGGAAGCATGTCCCCGGCCATTGGCACGTAACCGTGCTGTGACGGTCGCTGCCAGCCGGGGCAGTAATTCGATTATCAGTCGAGTTTTTCGGAAAGAATGTTCTCGGACTGTTGCCGGCGATACATGCGGATTTTTTCACGCAGTTTCGGGTGTTTGACCCCCAGAATGCTGACCGCCAGCAGTGCTGCATTGACGGCGCCCGCTTTGCCAATAGCCAATGTGCCGACAGGAATTCCGCGGGGCATTTGCACCGTTGCGAGCAGCGAATCGAGACCGTCTAAGGCCCAGCCTTTCATGGGCACACCCAGGACCGGCAAAACGGTGTGGGCGGCTGCAACGCCCGCCAGATGCGCCGCTCCGCCGGCAGCCGCAATGATCACCTCAATTCCCCGCTCTTCCGCTGAGCGGCAGAACTCGGTGGCCTCATCGGGCGTTCGGTGGGCTGACAGCACGCGGCACTCACACGGGACCTCGA
>CAUZTK010000178.1:0-8251 GCA_963582395.1 Planctomycetota bacterium
TGACCGCTGTGAAAAAGCAGTTGGCAGACGAATGGGATGTGATCAAACTCATCGTCGATGCCGCGGCCAAGACCGATCAGGCGCGACAAAAACTTCCCGACGACGCTGACCTCGGAGAGGTCCTTGAGAAGTTGAAGGCCCGGTCTGCACAGCTTCAGAAGGACTCGGCTGAGACCGCAAAGGCCGTGGCTGAGCGTCAAGCGGCCGCCAAGCAGATGGCTGAACGGCTGGCTCAAGCGAAGAAGAATGTCGAGGCCGCCACTGCCGAGCTGACTGCCGCCCAGCAAACAGTCCAGGATCTCGAGACAAAGCTTCAACAGGCCAGCGAAAAAGTCGAGGCAAACCGGGCCGCATTCGACGAGGCTTACGACGAATTGTCAAAGCAGTTTGCCAGGCAATTCGCCGTCGCCCCGATCGAGCCGCTGACGCCCGAACAACTAGCCTGGAGCGTCATACAGGCCAGCGGACTGGCCGCCAAACAGCGAGCCGCTTCCGCAGCCGAAATCAACAAAAAGAACCCGCTCAAGCCCGAAGATCAGAAAGATGCGGCCAAAGTGGCCCAGCGTGAGCATGAAATCGAGCAGGCCGTGTACGACAAACTCAAAGGAAACGTCGGAAAATTCGTGAACCTGTTTGGCTCGGGAGCGGGCCAGCCGCAAAACGATTTCTTCGCCACGGTTGATCAGGCCCTGTTCTTCGCCAACGGGAGTGAAATCCGGGGCTGGTTGGCACCGGGAGGGGGGAACCTTACCGACCGGCTGCTGAAACTGGATGATCCGCAAGCCCTGGTCGAAGAGATGTATCTGAGCGTGCTCACACGACGTCCGAACAAGCAGGAGATGGCCGATGTGGCGAAATATCTTTCCTATCGACCCAAAGAGAAGAGCGCCATCGTGCAGGAGATGGTCTGGGCCTTGCTGACTTCGACGGAGTTTCGTTTTCATCATTAAAGAAAGAGTATGGATCGTGTTCGGCTTTGTCGGCCGGGCGCTGTGGTCATCGAAAAATAGTGGTTGTTACCATAAACCGCAGAGGGGATGAATCATGAAATGCAAGTACGCATGCGGATCGTCGGATCACGTGATCGCCCGGCGTCAATTTCTGGGGCAATTGGCCGGCGGCGCGGGGGTGGCTGTGGGCGGTCTGGGAGTCATGACTCGCCCCGCGGTGGCGGAAAAGCTGGCCCGTGAGCAGAAACGGGTATTGGTCGTTTATATGTCAGGCGGACTGAGCCAACTGGAAAGTTGGGATCCGAAACCGAAGACCGACACGGGTGGCCCGTTCCGGGCGATTCCGACGAGCGTTCCGGGGGTACACATCTCCGAACTTCTACCCGATACGGCCCAGTTGATGGACCGGCTGGCGATCATCCGCAGCATCGACACCCACAACAGAGATCACGGCAAAGGTCGCTACCAGATGACTCACGGCCGCAACCAGATGCCCGGCGCCAGTTATCCGCATCTAGGGGCCGTCTGTGCCAAAGCGCTCGAACCGCAAAATACCAGCGAGCTTCCCGGTCACATCCGGGTCACCAACGGCGGAGGGGGCGGGCGCAGCAACAACGCAGCCTATCTGGGGCCGAAGTACGCCGCGATCTCAGTGGGGGGCAAACCGCCCAAGAATTCGGCCCGTCACGGGTCGCTGACGGTCGAGGTCGACGAGCTGCGGAATTCGTTCCGCCGGCGTGTGAACGATCACTTTTCCAGCCGAAGGCGGACCGCTGAAACCGACGCCTACACCTACAGCTACGAACAAGCGCTGAAGCTGATGCAGAAGCGCGACGTCTTCGACGTCTCGAAAGAACCGGCCCAGGACCAGCAGCGATACGGCAAGTACGACTTCGGCCGGCACTGTCTGCTGGCGCGACGATTGCTGGAGAACGGCATCAGCTTTGTGCAGGTCTCGCACTCCAACTACGACACGCACAACGAAAACTTCAACTTCCACCTGGAACAAGTCGGAGAATTCGACCGGGCGTTCGCCGCGTTGATCACCGATCTCGATGACCGCGGCATGCTCGATAGCACGCTGGTCGTGGTGATGTCCGAATTCGGCCGCACCCCGAAGATCAACAAGTACTATGGCCGCGATCACTGGGGGACGGCCTGGTCGGTCTGCCTGGGTGGCGCGAAAATTCAGCCTGGTGCCGCCTACGGCAAGACAAACAAGAACGGCACCGCCGTCATCGACCGCGAAGTCGATCACGGAAAATTGTTCCACACCTACCTGGCCGCCGTCGGGTTGGATCCGACTGACACCTTCGACATCGGTGGCCGGCCCATTCCGTTGGCCGACCCGAGTGCGGCATCCATCCAGGAACTGCTCACATGAGCCGGGACAAACAGGAACAGAAGCAACCAGCCAGCGGAATTACGGCCGATCCTCAACAGACGCATGTCGTGCATCAGTGGAAGCACGGCAGCCCGCTGATTGCTTGTTGCTTCGATCCCCAAGGCCGGTACGTCTTCACCAGCGCCGAAGACGCGACCGTCCAACGGTGGGAGATTCCGTCCGGCAAGAAAGTCGATTTCGTCGGGCACGATAGCTGGGTCCGTGACATCGCCTTTTTGCCGGACGGTGAGACGGCCATTACCGTCGGCAGCGACGACAAGATGATCTTCTGGCCGACAGCCGCCGAAAAGCCGGCGCCGATGAAGACCGTTGAAGCCCACAAAGGTTGGATCCGCTCGATCTCGGTCAGTCCGGACGGCACGCTGCTGGCGACCGGCGGAAACGACACACTTGTTAAACTGTGGAACGCCGCCGACGGGAAGCTCGTCCGCGAGCTTTCCGGTCACGGCAGCAACGTCTACAGCACCTTTTTCCATCCCAGCGGCAAGTTCCTGCTCTCCGGCGATTTGGCGGGCGAGGTGCAGCAGTGGGATGTCGCAACCGGCAAGCTGCTGCGGACCCTCGATGCCAAGGCTTTGCATTCGTATAACGGCGGGCAGCAGGTTCACTACGGCGGGGTGCGCGGCATCTCGCTCAGCCCCGACGGAAAGCACCTGGCCTGCTGCGGTCTGCACAAGGCAACGAACCCGCTGGGGGCGGTCAACGAGCCTTTGGTGCTTTTGTTCGACTGGGAGAGCGGCAAGAAGATCCATTCGCAGGTCACCAGCGGTGTGAAAGGGATCGGCTGGCACGTCGCCTTTCTGGCCGACGGATCGCTAGTTTGCGCTTCGGGCGGAAGCGGCGGCGGCTATCTGCTCTTCTTCAAGACCGACAGCGACAAAGACTTCCACAAGTTCAAACTGCCCGACACGGCCCGCGATTTGGACCTGCATCCCGACGGGCTACAGTTGGCGACCGTCCATTACGACCGCCACGTTCGCATCAGCCGCATGACGCCTAAGGAGTCGTAGCGTCCTGATGCGGCGGAGCCGCAACCAAACAGGGAATGTCACAAAACTGATTTTGGTTTAACTGCCAAGAGATTGAGGGGGAGACAAATTCTCCCCTTCCCTCCCTCTGATACGGACCTTTCTGGATGCCCTTGGCGATTTTTCTGACCAATTTGCGCAGGATTTCGTTGAAAAGGTACTAAGAGCGCCTGATGATGGGGGCAGCAGATTTTTGGATGACGACGTTCAGGCAGGCGGGCAATCCTGATGCAAAAGCCCGCTCGAGTGCCGGCAACAACTGCGGCGCCTCGGTGACCTGCTCGCCGTGTCCGCCGAGAGCTTCGACGACCCGGTCGTAACGGGTCGGCAGCAGGTCGCAGCCGATCAGCCGGTTCTCGCCGTAGTCGCGGAGCTGAATTTGACGCTCGGCGTTCCAGCAGGCATCGTGTCCGACGACGGCGACGAACGGCAGCTTATGCCGCACGGCTGTCTCGAACTCCATAGGATGGAACCCGAAGGTCCCGTCGCCCAAGGTGACCACGATTCGCGAATCGGGAAATGCGATGCGGGCCGCCATCGCGAACGGGATTGAGCTGCCGATGGATCCTGCAGGACCGTTGATCAGCCGGTGCGGTGCCTCGATGCAGGCCTGCGCCCACTGTCCATATTCGCCGCCGTCGGAGACAAACACGGCATCGTCATCGGCAGCCAGAAACTGTTGAGCCGCCCGACAGACTTCGACCGGAAGCAGCTTGTCGGCCGACACGGATGCCGCGTTTTTCCACTCCGCAGGCCGGAAACGAATCGCCGAGTGAACCTCGTCGCACCAGTTATTCGGCGGCCAGTCGTTCTGTTCGGCAACCTGAATGAGCTGCCGCAGCGCGGGAAGAGGGTCGGCCTGATAGGCAGCGACGAGACGTGTCGGGTCGTCCAGCAGGCGGCTGGTTCGTTCGAGGACTCGCGTCTCGGGATCGATGTGGATCAAACGGCAGCCCGAATTCACGACCGGTTCACTCGCGAACCCCAACGTGAAGTCGAGCTGTTTGCCAAGCAGCAGGATCAGATCGGCCTGCGCGAGGACTTCCGCAAATGCTCCGAAAGACGGGTCGTTGATTCCCCGTGGGCTCTCCATGCCGACGGCCGGCAGGTGTGTGATCGACGAGAGCCGTTCGAGCAGCTCGGGACCGAGTCCTCGAGTCATCGAGGGACCGGCGAGCACCAGCGGTTTTTCAGCCCGCGACAATTCCGCGACCGTTTGCTCGGCGGTCTGGATGTCGAGCAGGCTGAGCAGGGGCTGGAAGTCATCCGCTGCAGGCAAGGCTTTCGCTAGCTCACCGGTCTCAGACTCCAGCAAGTCGAACGGTAGGCTGAGATGCACCGGACCGGGCCGGCCCGATTGGGCCGTGCGAATCGCCCGGGCCAGCTCTTGTCCCAGTTGTGCCGCATCACCTGCCCTCCAAGAGGCTTTTGTGACGTGACCGGCCATCTCGGCCTGTGCCATCTCTTGGAAGGCGCCCTTCTCCAACTGCGACCGGGGCGCGTGACCGCTCAACAGCACCAGTGGCGACTCGGCCGCCAAAGCCACGTAAAGGGCCGACAGGGTGTTGGCGTGTCCTGGACCGGCGGTCACCAGGGCGATGCCCGGCTGGCCGGTGATCCGACCCCAAGCGTCGGCCATGTGTACGGCCGCCGCTTCGTGCCGCACGTGAATCAGCTCCGGTCCTTCGTCGATCGTGGCATCGAAGATCGGCATGATCTGATTGCCCGAGAGCGTAAACAGCCATTCGACACCGGCCTTGGAGAGTGTTCGCACAATCAACTCTGCGCCGCGCAACTGCACCGTCATTGTTCTTCGTCTTTCGTGTTCGTAACCAAAAGATCCGGTCGAAGGTGGAATTTAAGCCGATGCTCATCCGCAGCGACCACATGATGACCGTGACGTTGCAACCGATCATCTGCTTGTAACCAGATTGAGCTACACTTACAATTAAGGGTTCGCCGCAAGACTCGTTCAACCACGGGGACTCAGTTTAGGGCTGGGATCTTTGAAATTCCCAGGGAATTGGTCCGCGATATCGCAAGCGGCAACTCGGAGTCCGGACATCTCAACGCCGAGCATCCTGGAACAGCTATGACCACCTCGATCAACGTTTCCACCTCCCGACGGGAGTTTTTGGCCAAGACGACTGCCACCGCTGCCGCCCTGATGAGCGCAAATCCGTGGTCGGTCGCCGAGGGGGCAGCGGCCGATTCGCCGACTCGACCGAAAGTCGCCGCCGTCTTCACCGAACTGCGGTTCCGCTCGCACGCCTATGACATTCTCGAAAACTTCATGGGACCGTACCTGTTCAACGGCAAGCTAACCGACCCGGGGGTCGACGTGGTGTCGTTCTATGCCGAACAGTTTCCGCAGGGCGACATGGCCCGCGAGGCATCTCGACGGCTGGGGGTCCCGTTGTTCAAGACAATAGGCGACGCGGTCTGTCTCGGCGGAAAGGAACTGGCGGTCGATGCTGTCCTCTCAATCGGCGAACACGGCGACTACCCCTACAACAAGCTCGGTCAGAAGATGTATCCGCGTAAGCGGTTTTTCGACGCGATTGTCGCCCCGATGAAACGAGCGGACCGGTTCGTACCGATTTTCAACGACAAGCACCTCTCCTACCGCTGGGACTGGGCGAAGGAAATGTACGATACCGCGCAGCGTCACGGCATCCCATTTTTGGCGGGCAGTTCGGTTCCACTGGCACAGCGAATTCCGCCGATCGAACTACCGCCGGAAGCCGAGATCGAGGAGGCGGTTTCGATCCACGGCGGTGGCTTCGAGTCGTATGATTTTCACGGGCTGGAGGTTCTGCAGTCATTTGTCGAGGCCCGTAAAGGGGGCGAGCCGGGCGTTTCAGAGGTCGAAGTGCTCTCCGCTGGCAAGCTGCGGCAGGCGCTTCGCAGCGGTCGCATTTCTCAAAAGTTGGTCGATGCCGCCATGCAGGCGGAAAAAGAGGCCAACCTCAAGCGCCGACTGCGTCCTTCGACCGGCCGCCGGTCACGGAAGGGCCGGCCACGGAAAAAAGGTTCTCGATCGCGCAGAGCCGCCCCGAAGATCCGGCAACCCGCCGCACCGCACGCACTGGCACTGCGGTACAAAGATGGGTTCCGGGCTACGGTGCTCAAAGTGGGCAACAGCGCGAACCGCTGGAACTTCGCCTGCCGATTGCGTGGGGAATCGGAGCCGCGCGCGACGGCCCTCTCCAACGGACCGTGGGGGAACCGCTGCCTGTTCAAAGCACTCTCACACGCCATTCAGCATCTATTCGTGACCCGCCAAGTGCCGTACCCCATCGAGCGGACGCTGCTGGTGACCGGCGTGCTGGAAGCAGCGGTCCGATCGTTCAATCAGGGTGAGAAAGCGATCGAAACACCGCATTTGGAATTGGGGTATCAGCCCATCGATTTCCGGTCGATGCGCGAGCAGGGCGGCTCGTGGAAGATCATCACCGTCAACACGCCGGAACCGCCTGACTTTCGGCCCGGAGCCGACGCGAGATTCGTCAATCACTGATCGTTCAGTCACTGATGAGCCAATCACCGAGCGTGATTAAGCGACATGACACAGCGTGGATATCTTGCGCGGCCGAGACAGCCGCGCCCCAGGATCACACTCACACATTCAGCTTCCACAGCTTGGCGGCGTTGCCGCCCAAGATCTTTTGGCGATCCTCGGCGGTGAAAAAGGGGATTTCCATGCGTATCAGGGCCAGCTCTTGTTGCAGCGTCGGGCGGCCGAACTGACGGCGGGCGGCACCGGGGTATCCCGTACCCCACAACAGCCGGTCGGGCCCGAAAGCGTCGTACACCCGCTTCACCCACGGATAAGCGTCCCTGAAGGGATACGTTCCCGATTTCGAGACGGACGTCAGTTCCGAGACCTTCACCCACACATTCCGATAGCGTCCCAAAGCCAGCAGCTTCTTAAGCGCCGGTAGCGGGTCTTGGACCCCCAGGTCGATTTGACTCAGGTGGTCGATCACCACATTGACCCCCGGGAAACGGCGGACCATCTCTTCCAGTTTGGGAAGCTGCTCGGTCGCAATGAAGAAGTTGAAGACGGCCCCCAACTGCTGTGCTTTTTTCCAGAGCGGCTCGCTCGATTTGGCGTTCAGCCACTCGTCCTTGCCCCGGTAGTAGATGGGGCTGAAACGCATCCCGACCAGTCCACGCTCGCTGACCCAATACTCAAGTTTCCGGGCAACCTGCGGGTCGGTGGGATCGATCAGCCCGTGGGCCTTAAATCGTGTGGGATGCAGCTTCACACAGTGGGCCACGTAGTTGTTGTCCCAGCCGTGATAGATCACCTGCACCAAAATACTATGCGTGACGCCGTTAGCGTCCATGTCGTCCAGCAGCATCTCGACGGTCCCTGCGTTCTTCGGCGTTTTGAACTTCGGGTTGTACGGATGCGGGAAGGGAAACCGCTCGGCATCGTTTGCCCAGACGTGCATGTGGGTATCGACGACCGGCCGCTGTTTCGGCCGCAACTCAGCCCCCTCGGCGGCTGTCGAGACCGCAGCCCATGCCGCCCCCATCGAGACAGCCGAGCGCGTCACAGTCGTCAAGAAAGCCCGGCGGCTTGTTTGCAATTTTCCAGTAGTCATATTGTGTTCCTTGTGTTTGGTGATGACGGACTCCGAATGGGGCGACGCTATCGCTCACGCCCCGCCACCCGCTGAGACCAGTCAATTTATATCGCGATTTTCATCGAGAACAAAGATTTCTCTGGCGCGCCAGTTGTTCAACAGATCGAATGCCCAAATTCTGTTACACCCATGCGCCAGCAGTTCCCACTTTGTCGGTTATGGCACATGGATGAATAGACCAGAGTAAATAATCCGATAGTTGAAACACACTTA
>CAUZTK010000179.1:0-8199 GCA_963582395.1 Planctomycetota bacterium
CCATCAATTTACCTGTGGCGGTGGCCATCATCGTGACAGTTGAAGCAATCACTATCCGATGCGTCGTGACGGTCATAAACACAAGTCAGGTCAAGGTGGATTCGTTTCGTGTCTCTGGTGGAGGAGTGGATGTTTATTATGGCATGATTCCAGCGGGAGCGACGAAAAGACGTGGGTTCAATATCCAACATGAAGGCGAACTGGTTTACACCGGGAAACACGGAACAAAACCATTGGAGGGTATGGTTGACGATTATGTTGCAAACGACTTTGGGGAGACAAGACGATCATCATCAAACCGGGCGGAAACGTTGATGTCATGAATAATGATCGCGAATAATGCGACAGCGCCGGCTGTGATAGGTTAAAGAGTGATTGACAAAGGCAGTGTTACAAACATCAGTGAATCATGAAGCGAAGAGAAACAAGTGGATCTTAATTTAAGCGATCCCGAACGCATCGCCGCCGAGAAGCTAATCGAACTAGCGCTGGCAGAGGATCTGCAAGACATGGGCGACTTGACCTGCCGTGCGCTGATCGGTGAAGATGATCGCGGCGAGGTGCAGGTGGTCGCCCGCCAGCGGGGAGTTCTCGCCGGCGCGCCGGTTGCCGAAATGGTTTTTGCCCGTTTCGATTCCGAGGTGCGCTGGCAAGGGCATGTCGGAGACGGTTCACGGCTCGAAGCCGGAACGGTTGTGGCCAACGTGTCGGGTCCGCTGCGTTCGCTGTTGATTGGCGAACGGACGGCGCTGAATTTCCTGGCACATCTGAGCGGCGTTGCCAGCTTGACGGGCCGGTTTGTCAACGCGGTGGTCGGGACGCCGGCTAAGATTTTCGATACGCGAAAAACGCTGCCCGGCTACCGTGTGCTCGACAAATATGCCGTCCGCGCCGGGGGCGGGACCAATCACCGCAGGGGGCTTTACGACGGGATTCTGATCAAAGATAACCATCTGGCGAATTGGGCTGAATCTGCTGGCGGGCACACCATCGCCGAGGCGATTCGTCAGGCGCGCCGGTCTGCGCCAGATGGAATTCCGATCGAGGTCGAAGTCGACACAATCGAGCAGTTGGCCGACGCGCTGACCGCAGCACCCGACATCGTTCTGCTCGACAACATGGACTCTTCGACGCTGCGCCAGGCGGTCGAATTGCGGAACCGGGTGGCACCGCAGGTTCAATTGGAGGCCTCGGGCGGGGTCACGCTCCAAAAGGTGACCGAGACCGCCGCCACCGGGGTCGAACGGATTAGCGTGGGAGCGTTAACGCACTCGGCTCCTGCCCTGGATCTCGGATTCGACTGGAAAGGGCACGTTTCGACAACACACTTACCCAACCCAGCGGAGACGGATCTAAACAGGGAATGTCGCGGAGATGATTTTCGTTAAGCTGACGAGTGATTGAGGGAGAGAAGGAGTGATGGATAGATTTACGCTTTTCCAGCGCATCCTCTCACTGTTCCCGCCCCGTCTTCTTCACTACGACCGTTATTCCGCGTTCAGTGTCTGGCGATGATTCTTCGTTTTCCGGTCAATGTGATCGCGCCCGTCGAATGGGAAGTAGGCCGCCCGCATGACAAAACCGTACGCTTCGCCCACTTTGTAGTCCGAGATGAACCACTGAAAGTCCCAGGCAGGGTTTGTCCTTCCACCACCTGTGGGCGACTGCGCAAACCAGATCCGGTCGCGGGCGCGGAACATCAGCACATATGCCATGCCGTGACTAACCCCGTAATACCACGGTTCGGTGTAGACGTGTTGGGAACGGTGGTTGACCAGCGTCAGCGGAAACTGTGGATCGATCTTCAAGTGCGGCAGCCGACCAGCAGGCGGATGTGTGCTATCGACGCCATGCCGAGGCGTGACCCCGCGAATCCAGTTGGAACCGGAGTCGGCATCCGACCGGCGGCCTTTGAAGAAAATGGCCCGATCCATCGGCCGATCGATATAACTGGCCCAGAACAGGCCGATATACCCGTTCTGGAAAATGTCGGCCCGCGGAATGCACTCGAAGGTGTATTCGATCGTCCCGTCTTCGAGCAGGTGATACCGCCCGCAACTTTCGAGTTTCCAATTCGTGGTCGGCGGTTGATAGACTTCGACCGTGTGTCGGTCGATCAGCCGCAACTGCATCGGGGAACGCCGCGGCTCGAACTTTTCCCGGCCGACCGCCAGCGTGCCGTCGTGAATGTGCTCGAAGTTCAGCCCGGCGACACTCGGGACGAACAGGTTTTCGGCGCGCTGTGTCTGTGTCAGCGAAGCGACGCCGTTATAACCGGCCCGATGACTGGGAAGCATCGGCACATCGACGGCTGCGTTATCGATAATCACCGCCCTCACGCCGGCCCGTTTCAGTTCTACGGTATGCGTTGCCGGCACCGTGTACTGGACCGACTTATTCGTCAGGCTCGTCACACCGGGAGCGGCGAACGGATGCGCGCTGACCAGCAAACAAGTGGAACAAAACAGTTGCAGCGCGGTCATGGCGTCTTCCCTTGATTGTTCAATATTGAGCGCTTAGGCTGGCTCAACAGGTGCTTCGTCCTCCCAAACCAAACGCATTCCGAAGTCTTGAACCCTCATGCTATCCTTTGCCGCCCAGACAAAGCACGGTGCCGTTGACCATTGTCACCACAACTTGGCCGTCCCGGTCGACCAGCAGTCCACCCGGCAGCGGCTCGGCGCGGATTTCCTGCCGCCACAACGTGCTGCCGTTCTCGGTGTTGAACGCCACCACGAACCACTGCGGCTGAGCCCGAAACTTCTGCTGGTATTGCACGACGGCCACCACGGCATTCGGGCAGACGGCCAGCGAGACGGCCTCGAACTTGTCTGATTCGCCAAGATTCGACTGCCAGCGGACCGCCCCGTTGGCGGCGAAGGCATCGGCCAGATTCGAGCGTCGGCGCGTGGCGGCTTGTCGAGATCCCTGCTGCATGCGGGCTTCGACTTTGTCGGCATCGCAGCAGATCATTTGACCGTGCTGATAATTGACCAGCACCAGCGAGTTGTCATCCCATGCCGGAGGGATGCCGCCGAAATTAAGCGTCGTCGTCCGGTTTCCGCTGATGACGTGGAAGCTTCCCTTCGTCGAAACATTCTGGGGAGCTGAATACAGAATTCGGCCGCCGACAATCGCGTGTCCGTCACGAAAGACTCCCACATACTGGCCGTTGTTGGTTTTGGGCTGCCCCTGATCAAACGACCCGGCCAGACATTCTCCCGTCTGGAGGTCAAACGGTGCGGGAGAAACCTGATTGCCACTAGCCAGCAGCAAACGGTTTCCCTGAATGGTGAGATTGCCCTGTGCGCTGACACCCTTTCGAAGATCGCCGTTGAGGTGCCCCGACGAATTGTTCTGCCACTCGATTTCGCCGGTTTCCGCATCAAGGGCGTAGATGTAGGTGCCGTCGTAATCTATAATGCCGGCCGCAAAATAGGCCGTTCCATGTTCCACCAACACGCCGGAATTCACCGGCCAGGTGGAACTGAGGGCGCCGTAGACGAGGATGTGCCGATCGACCGGGGCCGCCCGAAATCGCCACAACAACCGGCCGGTTGTCGCTTCCAGCGCGTAAACCTGACCGTCTCCGCCGCCGACGAGAACCCGCCCCTCAGTAACGGTGGGAGCCGCTTTGATCGGACTCGGCGTGGCGAACTCCCAGCGAACCGCGCCGCTGTTTGCATCCAGCGCGCAAACTTTTCCGTCTTCGCCGGCGATGAAAACCAAGCCGCCGGCTGAAATCGGCACGGTGGGAATGTGCTCCAAAGGGGGACGGAATTCCCAGCGTTGCGAGATCGACTCCGCAACCGGAGCGGTCGTTGAGGACGAACGGCTGTTGTTGCCGCGATAGGTCGGCCAATCCCGCTCGCCGACCTGCAGTGGAGCGACGGTTTCAATGTCGTAGGCGCCGCGCCGGAGCCGATCGGCCTCGGTCGCGATGCGATCGAAGCGAAAATCGCCGGCCGAGCATTTGCCGATGCGGCCGATCAACGACAGATTGCAGTCGCACTGCCACGGTCCGATGTACAGCAGACCGTTGGCAGGCAGAGCGCCGTCGTTACAGGCGGGCCGGGCCGCCCCGTCGACCAGGACCTTCTTCTTGACGCGGTCGTAGCGGAGCGTTCCTTCGCCGCGGACGAAGAACGAGTCGGAACAGGCGGTTAAGCGGGTGCAGGCCCGTTTGCGGAATTGCAGGTCTTCGAGGACCTTCCCGGTCGTCGGTTCGACGACAACGTGGCTGCCACCCGGACCGACGCCCAACACAATGTTTCCGTCAACGTAAATGGCGTTCGGATTGTTGGTGACCTTTTTCTTGGTCCACAGTTGGTATCCGTCGACCGTCGACAAGGCCACCACGTTCATGCGGGTCTGTCCCTGGATGATAATGGCATCGGGCGTGTAGACCGCCAGACAGGCGGTCCGGAAACCGGGCGTCGAGGTGAGCCCCTTTCCAGGTTCTTCGATCAAACCGAGGACGTCTTTCTCCTGATTGGTCCACAGCACCTTGCCGGTTTTGAGGTCGAGGCAGCGGAAATGCTGTTGCGGGCAGTACACGGTGAGCCGATCTTCGCCCATCGACATACCACGCGAGTCGATCGGCTTTTCTTCCTTGTGAATCCAGCGGACCTCTTTTTTCTTGAGGTCGTAAGCGGCCAGTGTGTCGCCAAAACCCCAAGGGACGTGCGGCTTGCTGTAATAACCACGACTCAGATCCGACCAACTCCATCCGCCGAACGAGCGGTCACCCTTAGTGATCTGTGCTCGCGGGTCTTTTCGGCCGGCCAGCACGTACAAAAAGTCCTGCTTCAGCACCATCCATTTCCACTCACCGCTCAAGCCGGGAATACGTATTGCGCCCTTTTCGCGCCCGGTTTCGGGATCGAGCAGCAGACAGCGGCTACCGTCGAGCATGTAAAACGTTTCCTGGGTCGCGATGAAGGCCGAGCGGTGAACGAGATAGCCCTCCGGCAGCTTGCGTTCCCAGAGCAAGGTTCCGTTGTAGCCGTTGCGGGCGATGAGCTTGTTCATCATGTCCCATTCACGGCGGTGATGCGCAATGTGACCGATCGCCAGAAACGTGCGGCCACCGGCGGCCGTGGTGATCGACGGCATGGCGATGTAATACGGCTTCGCCATGAACTGCGTCATGTAGGGCGCCTTGATAATCGTGTCTGCGGAAACCGGATTATTATCAGGGCCGTGCTCCCAATGCGTCCACTCGCCGGCTCCTTTCAGAGCGGGCTTGGAGAACTGAATCCAACTCAGACCACCGCTGTCCCACGTCTGAATCCGCTCGGCATGTTCCGCACCGACCCACTGCTGGAGTTTTTTGCGGTTTTCATCCGCAGAGGCAGCGGAAACATAACCCACAAGGGCAGTTCCTCGGGGTCTCAAGGCCCGCAGCACCTCTTCGACCAACAGGCTTTCGAGCAACTCAGTGGTCATCCGCGGGGCGACGACAATATCGACGACGTTGTCGGCATGTGGGAGATTCGCGAGCGGTCCCTGTTCCGCCGTCAGCCGAGTGATGCCCAGCCCGGCAGCAGCGCCCTGTTTTTGGACCGTCTCGACGACGGCGGTTTGCGGGCTGCGAACGTGAACCAGCAACTCACTTCCCTGGGCGATTTCGAGCGGGACATCGACGTCGTCTCCCAGAACGACGCACAGCCCCCGGCGGATGCCGGTCCGTTGGAACAGCTCGCCGGCCAGATTTTGTGCCGCTACGGATTTTTCGCTGGGAGCGGCTGCCAAGACATGGCCACCCAGAAACAGACATCCAACTGCCAGGCCAAGGCCGGATGTCAGGATTAAACTTTTCATCCACAACCGTCGTCGATCGGTGTCGTTCATGGCGATTCTCCGCATTCAACGGGTGACAAGAAGGACCGGATCTATGTTTCTCAGACTCTCTGACGTCGCAGCATCATGACCGACCCCACGGCCACAACCACAACGATTGCTCCAACCGCCAGCAGGAGACCCGTCAGCAGCAAACTTCTGGACGGCGGCGGGCCTGTTATCTCGGTTTCCGTCAGCGATACTACTGGAACGGCAGCATTTTCAGACGCCTCGACCGTGCCTCCCAAACTGGGCAGGGCGAGGACGGCCGGTTTCTGTTCGACTAATTCGAGCGGGCTGGCCAGCGGCACGACCGCCGCATCCAGCCGGTCGTTCCAGACGAGCGGTACATCGACACCCAAGCTGGGCAACGGTTTACTGCACGAACAGTCTTGGTCCAGTTGGGCAATCTGTTCCTGCAGACGCTGAACGGTGATCGCCTCGCCCACCAATGGGGGTGCCATCAGCTTTCCGCGGCCGAAGACCACGCCAACCCAGTCGGGCCCTTCAGGGGGAGGAACACCGGCGAAGGAAAGTAGACACCGTTCGCTCGGGTCGCTGCGGTCTAGGCGGATCACAATAATCCCCAGCGATTTGCTGGCGGGCCAATTGCGGGTGAACTCGTCGAGCACTTTTTGAGTGGCGCCCTCGCCGTTTCCCCAACCGGGGGAATACAACACGACTGCCAGTCGCCGCCCCAGTTCCTGTTGGAGTTGTTTGCGGACGGGAGACGTCTTCAGCGCTTCGAGGTCCTCGACCTGCGGAGCCGGTTCCCAGTGGTCGACGACAAAGTTTTCGCCGGTTCCGTAATTGCGTCCGACCAGCACGACCACCGGCAACACAGGCGGCGCCGAGGGAATGCCGTATTCTGCCCAATCGACGTTCTGATCGTCGGCATCGACGCAGACCAGTTTCAGGTTCAAGTCGGACCCCTCTCCGTCGATCCACGCGGAGAGGCTGGCAACGATCTGGTCGGCCGATTTGTCGCCGGAGCGGGCCATCACGCACAGCCGATGTACGTCGCGCCGCGCCCGGAAAGCAAAATCTCGCACCAGGTACTCACAGGCCGCGGCCAAATCGGCAAACGGCACGAACAGGATCGTCCAGAACAACAATCGCGTGAATCTGTTTCCAGCCATGAGTTGACACCTCACACGGGCAGACCTGTTTTCGTCCTGCCCGCAGTGTACCACCACATCGACAAGATTCCAAGAATCTCAGCGATTCCCAGAGAAGGTTGCCGAGTGACCAGCCACGAGAAGCGCAAACAGGCTCGACAAGCTAGGCACGGAGAGCGGCCGGCGTCAGCCGGCTGGTATCTGCAAAGTGCGAATAGTGCTGTACCAGCCACGTTGCTCGCGATAAAATCGGGTTCCCGCGTGAAAATAAGCAAGAAAACCTCTCTTGCCGACAACTTGTCGCACATATTCCCGTTGGACGGTTCCAGCGCTGGTGGCATGCTGTGCAGATCTCGACAAAGACGTTTCGATTGACCAAGGGTGAGTAATTTCGCCTCATTTCCGCGGATATCTTGCGAAAGAGACGGCTTGTACTCTCGGCTTTGATCGCTCTCTCCCTCTACTTCCTCGTGAATCGTGGTTTGCGACCGGTCACGCTAGTCATTTCCGCAGCCGCCATCCTGTATCCAGCTCTACTGATTCTCTATGTCTGGCGTTTTGCGAGGTCGCCAGAAAACAAGATCATCTACGCGAAAAGGCGGTTTGATTTTGACGACGAATTCATGCACGGATATCTGACTGATGGCAGCGAGTCGAAACTTCGATACGATCACATCACGAGAGTTGAGCGATCGACAAATTACTATCAGCTCCACATGTCAAGAACACAATTCGTTTGTATTTCTATTCGTGCCTTTCACTCGCAGGAAGACAGAGACTCTTTTGACACATTGCTGCGAAAGAAGAGGATAAACTGATGCGTCTTCTACCTGTGCGGCCGCCAACAGCGCACGAGCCGCATAGTTCGGCATCCATGCCGAATCGCCTTGCCTGTAAAGGAACGGCCCTGAACGAAGTAAACTGGCACTCATGCACGAGTCGTTTGGAGTCGCAACGTGCGGCGACGGCTGTGCGAACCCGTTGGGCAACATAACATTTCCGTACAATGAACACCAAACGCTTGACCGCTGACGTTGTAACTGCAAAGTCGTTCGTGTTGGTTGATGATGAGAATCGCGAACGGGCATCAATTACTTCGGTTCCTTCTGGTGACAACGGCGCCGTTGTACTTCATCTCTCAAATCACGTTGGCCGCCCTCGAATCACGCTGCACGTAGACGATGAAGGCAACCCAAGCATTTGTATATTCACGGAGGACAATGCGCCTGCTGTTTCACTT
>CAUZTK010000180.1:0-8179 GCA_963582395.1 Planctomycetota bacterium
GCGGCACCATGACCGGCTCGCCGCAACGGGAGCAGGTCAACGATTTCCCCCGATGCATCGGGCTGACTTTGAACTTCTTTCCGCAACGACAGGTAAACCGGATCCGCCCGGTTTCCTTGGGCTGATCGGTATGCGTCCGCCGCCACACGGTTTCGGCAATCTCATGGATGTTCTCGATCAACTCCTCCGGATCGTAAGGTTTGGTCATGTAGCCGTCGGCACCGACTCTGGTCGCCAGGTCGCGTGAATCGGGCATGTCGATTGTGCTGAGAACCAAGACCGGAACCGATTCTTCGGTCTGTTTCATCCGATCACAGACTTCAAAGCCGCTTTCACCGGGAAGAATGAGTTCGAGAATGACAAAGTCGGGTCTGCGCATCGTAAAGCTGGCATGCGATTGCCCGCCATCCTTGGCGATGGTGACGGAGAAACCGTGCTCTTCGAGCAGTTGTTTGAGGAACGCAGCACTTTCCGGGTCGTGTTCGACAAGCAGGATTTGGTGGGCCAGCGCCACCAGTGCGTTGCGATCTCTGAGTTCGGCGGTTGCCATAATAAGACCGACTCCCCAACTCGCCACTGAGTGGCGAACAATCTGTTGCGGTCCGAAAGGGTGACCCGGGTCCCTTGCTCCGTCGTTACGCCGCCCGGCCGCCCAGGTTCGACAGGGCACTTCGTTTGTGTTAAGAGACTCCGATCAAGTATTATCCCTACAAAAATACGGTGGGTCAAGCAAATCTTTCACCGCGCAACGTCTCACGAGGAACGGATGTATCTGGCGAGATCGTTTCGAGCAGCACTTTTCGGCATCGCAGTGGCAAAAAACTTCTCAAAGAAATCACGGTCCGCGACGACTGTAGGAACTGCTTCCAAAAATGAGCAGGCCGGCAAGACGAATTCGGTCATGCAGGATTCCGGTTTACTGACGCAATTGATCGGGCGCGAAGTCGTCTTCGACTCCGCCAACACGTTCGTTTACGTGGGGAGGTTGGTCGACATGGACAACAGCTACTTCGTCCTTGAAGACGCCGACGTCCATGACCTGCGCGACACAACCACTACCCGAGAGCTGTACGTGGTCGAGGCGAAACGTCTGGGCCTCCACGCCAACAGGCAGCGTGTGCTGGTCCGACGCGAGGAAGTGGCGAGTCTCTCTGCTCTGGACGACGTGCTGGCATAGAAGTCTGTTGAAATACTGCTTTGTCTGAATCCAGGACGCGACTGGCAATGTCGATTGAACTCGGTTGTGAAACCGAGGGCAGGGTCGTTATTCTGTGCCGTGAATTCTGCGAGCATTGAAAGTTCCGGAGCACAAAACTCTTTTGACCACCCTCTCGCCCCGACGTTCAACCGAAGCATTGTGATCGCGTCACGAAGTCGACAGCCGATTCACAAACGCTGATCATCAGTGCTGCCAAGCTCGAAGGGTTTGCCGCGAATCAAAACCTAACGATTTTCGCAAATCTCTGGGTTCTCCGTCGCGAATTTGAAACGACCCAGAACACGAGGACACGAACGACTTCAGTGAAGACGAAACTCATCAAACCGGTGACGCTCAAGGGCTTTCGCGATTATCTGCCGAACCAGATGATGGCCCGCGAGCAGTTGATCGAGACAGCCCGCCGGACGTACCGCAGTTTCGGCTTCAGTCCCATCGACACGCCCGCGCTGGAATACAGCGAAATTCTGCTGGGCAAAGGAGGAGCCGAAACCGACAAGCAAATGTTCCGTTTCATCGATCAGGGCGGTCGCGACGTCTCGTTGCGGTTCGATTTGACGATTCCCTTTGCCCGCTTTGCCGCGCAGCATTTGCAGGAGATCAACACGCCGTTCAAGCGGTATCACATCGGGACCGTCTGGCGGGCTGAAAAACCGCAGAAAGGCCGCTACCGAGAATTCATGCAGTGTGACTTCGACACCATCGGCACCGATTCGAACACGGCAGACGTCGAAACACTGCTCGTCATTCACGACCTGCTGGAAAACATCGGCTTTTCCGAGTTCACCATCCGTGTCAATCACCGCTGCATCCTGAACGGCTTGCTGGAGCAAATTGGCCTTGGTGACCGCGCGACGGGCGTCCTCCGCGCCCTGGACAAGCTGACAAAAGTCGGCCCAGACGGCGTTCTGGCAGAGATGACCGAGCAGGTCGGCGCAACCCGGCAACAGGCCGAGCGCGTCGTGGAAGTCACCGGAATCAAGGACGGTACGCCGCAAGTGATTCTCGACCGGGTCGAGTCGCTTCTGGGCGGCAGCCAGCAGGGGATTTCGGGGGTCCACTGTTTGCGGGAATTGTTCGATGCCTGTCGGACCGTCGGCATTCCGGACGACCGAGTAAAACTGGACGTTTCAATCGCCCGCGGCCTCGATTATTACACGGGAACGATTTACGAAACATTTCTGACAAATTTGCCGGAAATCGGCAGTGTTTGTTCCGGCGGCCGATACGATAATCTGGCCGATTTGTTTACGCGGCACAAGTTGCCGGGAGTCGGTGCGAGTCTGGGACTTGACCGTCTGCTGGCGGCAATGGACGAGCTCGGCATGATCGAAACGGCCTCAACACCGGCTCTCGTGCTGGTGACGCTGTTCGACACCAAGCGAATTGGTGACTATCTGCGAATCGGCCGCGAACTGCGCCGCGCGGGGATCGAAACCGAAGTTTATCCCGACGGCCGCCCGCTGAAAAAACAATTGAAGTACGCGAACCGAAAGGGCTTTCGGATTGCGCTGATCGCCGGAACCGACGAATTTGCCGCCGGCACGTGGCAGGTGAAAAATCTGAGACGTGCAGAACAGCAAGCGGTCTCAGAGGCGGATCTGGTGGGGACCGTACGTCGAATATTGTCGGCGACCGGTTAACGGGTCGTCTGGCGGCGGGTCGGCGAGCGGCCGGTGTGTTCGAAAAATCAGAGGGCTGACGCCCCCCGCTCGCCGCTGTTGATTTTACAGTAATCGGCTCTGCTTTCCGTTGAATCGTGCTCCAGGAGACCGACCTTGTGGCCCCGGCGAATCTGCAATTTGGTTCCGAGCCATCTCAACAATTCTACGATGCCGTCGTCGTCGGTGCGGGACCAAACGGTCTGGCCGCTGCGATCACGGTGGCCCGAGCCGGTCGCACGGTTTTGGTCCTCGAAGCGGCCGAGGTCATCGGCGGTGGGACGCGTTCGGTGGAGCTGACGCTGCCTGGTTTTGTCCACGATCACTGTTCCGCCATTCATCCCCTGGGAATTGCCTCGCCGTTCTTTCGCAGCGTGCCACTTTCGGAACACGGGTTGGATTGGATTCATCCCGACGCGCCTCTGGTACACGCTTTAGAGGGCGGGGACGCAGCCGTGGCCGAAAGGTCGCTCGAAGCAACCTGTGAGCAATTGGGAGACGACGGCGATGCCTACCGGCGGTTGTTCGGGCCGCTGGTGTCCGGCGTCGAGAAGATTCTCGAGCAAAATCTTGGTCCGTTTCACCTGCCCCGTCACCCGTTGCTGATGGCCAGCTTTGGTCTGCGGGCCATTCGCTCGGCCTGTGGTTTGTCGCGGAGCTGGTTTCGCGGAGACCGGGCACAGGGACTGTTTATGGGAATGGCGGCCCATTCAGTTCTGCCGCTCGAAGACGGGCTAACGGCGGCGGTTGGACTGATGCTCGGTTTGACGGCTCACGCCGGTGGCTGGCCGGTGGCCCAAGGAGGATCGCAGCAAATTGCCGACGCGCTGGCCCGCTATCTCGGCACGCTGGGTGGCGAGATTGTGACGAACAGACCCGTCAACTCGCTCGATGACTTGCCGCAGGCCAAAGCGGTGCTGCTGGACGTTTCACCCCGACAGGTCAGCCGGATTGCCGGCGAAGTGCTGCCCGCCCGATTTCGCCGAAAACTGGAGCGTTTTCGCTACGGACCAGCTGCGTTTAAGCTCGACTGGGCTCTCGACGGGCCGATTCCATGGAAATCTTCGGAGTGTGCCCGCGCAGCGACCGTGCATGTCGGCGGCAAACTCGACGAAGTCGCCGAGGCCGAACGCGCGCCCTGGAAGGGCCGCTGTGCCGAGCGACCGTTTCTGCTTGTCGCCCAGCAAAGCCTGTTCGACCCGACGCGCGCCCCGGAAGGCAAACAGACCGGCTGGGCTTACTGCCACGTGCCCCACGCTTCGACGGTCGACATGACCGGGCGGATCGAAGCCCAAATGGAGCGATTCGCGCCCGGTTTTCGCAACCGTATTCTCGCCCGGCATGCGACCACGCCGGCTGATTTCCAACGCAGCAACGCGAACCTTGTCGGCGGTGATATTACCGGCGGCGTGATGGATCTGAGGCAACTGTTCACTCGGCCGGCGGTCCGGCTGTCTCCCTATACGACTCCGGCAAAGCACATCTTCATTTGCTCGGCCTCGACCCCGCCCGGAGGCGGTGTCCACGGGATGTGCGGCTACCACGCGGCACAAAAGGCGCTGGCAACGGTGCTTCGGCCGGGGAAATGATCGAGCCCGAAGCGTGACCGGCGCGGCGGTCACGATATCCGATTGCTTCGATCGATGGGCAATCACTGCGGAAAATTCCCGAACAGAAAACTTCCGTAAAAAGGTTCAGATTCTAGCGAATGGGTGGTCGATGACGATTGTAACGGCTCAGCATCGACATGGGAGTTCTCTGCATGCCTGAAGGCGAGATTGCGAGAATCATCGAACAAAGCGCGCATGAATTCCTTGTTTGGGTCGGGTTCGGCACGCTCGTCGGTTTGGCCGCCAAGGCCATCATGCCCGGTCGAGACCCGGGCGGCACCGTCGCAACAGTGTTGATGGGGATCGGCGGCAGCGTGATCGGCTGCGGCACGCTGTTTTTCTTCTGGGATGGTGCCCGGGTCACGCCCATCAGTCCCATGGGGTTCGCCGCGGCAACCGCCGGCGGGTTTGTACTGCTGGCATTTTACCGGCTGTTGGCGGGATCATTCTTCATCGAAGCGGAAGACGGCGAACGGACCATCCACCGCACGCATCGCCGCCGTCGTCGCCGAACGCTCATTCGTGACAGCTAAATCCGGCGTCCAGACTCATCGAGTGTGGGATTTGGTTCATTGTGACGGCCTGCTAAGCCGCGAGCGGCAACGTGATCGCTGCTATTCTCCGAATCCGCGAGAGACGTTGAGCGTTAATGTCCGAGGATTCTGTTTGCGGCGTTCGACGAGCACAAGCCGACCTTTCTGGGACGATACCCGACTGACACCGCGAAAATCGCTGGGAATTTTGACTAGAAAGACCGCATACGATTTGCTGACGGTCCCCCCGGCGTCGATGTACTCAAACAGGGGCCGATTTAGAATACGGCCCGTCTTCACCAGCACCGGGTAGGACTGGTGATAACCGGTCGTTCCGTACTCGAGTCCCCGAGCGGTGACGCGTCCCTTGTAGCGATATCGCCAAATGTTCAACCACGGATACTCGGTCGTTTTCCATAGATAGCCGATCAACAACCCCACCCGTGGATTGCAAGCGGTGACCCAGCCGAATTGGGATTCATCAGCGAAGACGAACGAGGTCACGTCGCTGCCGGTGACCTGCGGGCCGGCATTTTTGAATTCACGCAGATTGACCGCTCGGCCATCGATCATCAACTGTGGCCACGACGCAGCCGATTCTCTTGACTTGGGAACGGTTTCGTCCTGCACGAACCCGGAACGGGCATTGGTGTCGACCAACGTGGTCTCGTCCAGAAACGGCGGCGCAATCGAGGGGTGCTGCACCATGTTGTAGACGCGGCCGAGTTTGTTCGTGTTGGTCACCTCTTCGGTCACGGTCAGGAACGCTTCGGCCTGATCCAGCCTCATCGTTCGTTTGACCGTCATTCCAGCCAGCGGCAGCCGGCAGCCCATCTCGGTGACCAGTCGGTCTGCTCGAAGCTGCGGGTTGCTCAATACCTGCCACATGATCCGCGGTGCTTCTCCGTGGAACGGCACACCGTTCTTGGCTTCAGATGCGGACGGCGCCCCCCAGCGGTCGAGACAGAGAAAATGACCTCGCAGATACGGCTGTCCATGCTGGCGAGATCCGAGGTCGTCGGAGATTTCCCAATTGAGGGGGTTGGTCTGCTGATCCAAGAAACGGAACTCAATGATCCCGCCACCACCGATGGCGATCGAAACCTGCGCCTGCTTCCCACGTAAGACAACGGTCTCGGCGCCTTGGGTCGCGGCTGTCACGCCTGGTGCGGAAACAATCGTCCAAAACAGAAGCCAATGTCTGCGGTTCATTTTGAAGGTTCCTTCAGACCCTGGTTCAGTGTGTGCCGGATGTCTCGAAATCAAATTTCCAGCAAACCGCGTCCGTCGAGCAACTGCCACGAACGGGCGGCATTAGCGGTTTTCCGCATTTTCTAACACAGAACCACCATTGTCCGTTGTGCGTTTTTGGGTCGAGAAGTTACTGTATCACCTCCTTGCGAGAAGCTCAAACTGAGGACGGCAGCGGTGACAAAGCGTCAACGGAGTCGGCTGGAGGCACCGCCGGAGAAATTATTCAGCGACGGTTTCAATCGGTGAACAAATCAGCATACCCACCCAACGAAACTTGGTTATTCACGTCCCACAGCGAGGCCGACACGGAACGTCTCGGTCAGAGTGTGGCCGATGTGCTTGAACCGGGAACGGTCGTGGCGCTCATCGGTCATTTGGGGGCTGGCAAAACGCGGCTGGTCCAGGCGATTGCAGTTGCGATGGGAATCGAACGCAAACAGGTCAACAGTCCAACCTTCGTGTTGATTCAGGAATATGAAGGCCGGCTGCCGATTTTTCACTTCGACGCCTATCGGATGCACGACTCGGATGAGTTTCTGGAACTTGGTGCCGATGAACTGACGGCTGGCTGCGGCGTCTGCCTGATTGAGTGGGCCGACCGTGTCTCCGGCGTGCTGCCTGCCGACCTGTTGCGGGTCGAGATCGAGGTCGAAGGGCCAACCCGGCGGGCGTTTCGTTTCAGCGGTTCAGGGCCGATCTCCCGCGCGGCCGTTTTCCGGCTGCCGGCAACTCTGCGGGACCGGTAAAACGTCTTGAGGCCGTTATCGGGTGCGGAACACAAATTGTCTTCGCGCTTCCAAATCTGAAATCCGAAGCACGAAACAAATTCGAATTCTCGAAATACGAATGTCCAAAACTTCCCAGTAACTTGTCTCAAATGACGGGTTTGATCGGGAGGGCGAAGCTCCCGCTGAGCCGGCTTTGGGCCGTGAATCCTGCTACGGCTCGGCAGGAGCCTGGCGCCTCCCAACCGCGTCAATCTCAATTTGACAAGGCACAATATTCCCAGTCTGCCTGGAACAAATTATGAACCGCTCGTACGCGAGGGAATTTCGTCCTTCACGTCGTAGGCCAGCCGGAAGAAGCGCAGGGCTTTGATGGTCCACCAGGTCATGTCGATTTCCCACCAGCGGTGACCGGCCGGCGCCAGACTAGGATGAGCGTGATGGTTGTTGTGCCAGCCTTCGCCGTAGGCCAGCAGCGCCACCCACCACAAATTGCGTGACTGGTCCCGCGTGTCGTAGTTTTGGTAGCCCCACAAATGCGTGGCTGAATTGACTAGCCACGTGCTGTGGTAGGCAAACACCATTCTGACACACATGGCCCACAGCAGCATCGAAACCGCTCCGTACCATCCGCCGATGAGAAGACCACCCAGCGTCAACAGCAACACGCCTGTCGTCACCAGCCACCAGCCGTAGGTGCGTTCCATCAGCCTCATCAGCGGCTGCGCTGCCAGTTCCGGCGCGTAACGACGAAACAACATTTCCTGCTGTTGAGACGAACGTTTCGTGAACAGCCATGCCATGTGCGACCACCATTTACCGTCCAGCGGAGAATGCGGGTCCCCCTTTTTGTCGGACAACTGATGGTGCATGCGATGGACCGCCGCCCAAGTCAGCGGAGGGCCTTCACCCGAAACCACTCCACATAACAGGGCGAAGAACTCGGCCGGCTTGACGAGCCTCAGCGATTTGTGAGAAAAGTATCGGTGATAGCAGAGACAGATGCCAATGCTGGCGGTCAGCCAATGCAGCAGAACAGCAGCCACCAGCGCTTGCCAGGAGAAGAAAAACGGGGCTACCAGACAACCGGCGTGCATGGCGGCCATCCAAACCACCACGCTCCAGTCGAGGTTATCTCGCCGGAGCCGGTCCGGGAGAAACGCCTCGAGAAGGGCTGACT
>CAUZTK010000181.1:0-8155 GCA_963582395.1 Planctomycetota bacterium
ACGACCTGGTTCGGTAGAAAACGGGCATGCAGCGCCCGCAGGACGTCCTGCGTTTCTTCCGGCCGTTTGCCGTCAACGACGACCGCTTCACAAACAGGCCCGAGCAGAAACTCGACAGCCATCAGCGACTGGCCGCCCGATAGGGGGACCTGCGCCAGTTGTCCGGAAAGAACTTCGAGTGTGCCCACCGCTTTTTCTTCGAGATGGTTGCGGGAACATAACCGGGCCAATTTGAGCAGAGCCGTCGCCGCCATTCCGTTTCCCGAAGGCGTGGCGTTGTCCTGGCTGTCTTTGTTGCGGGCGACGAGCTGTTCGTGATCGATCGACGTATAGAAAAAACCGCCGTGGGCGTCGTCGTGAAACTGCGCGACCATTCGCTCCGCCAGCAACAGCGCTTTGTCGAGATACCGTGGTTCAAACGTAGCCTGATACAGCTCGACCAACCCGTCGATCAGACAGGCATAGTCATCCAAATAGGCGGCGAAGCGCGACCGGCCGTTCGTGTGGGCGTGCAACAACCGGCCGGCGTCATCGCGCATGTTATCGAGGATGAAGTCGGCCGCCTTCCGAGCGGCGTCGGCGTAACTCGACTCGTCGAGAACCTGCGCCGCCATCGCCATGGCCGAGATCATCAACCCGTTCCACGACACCAGCATCTTCTCGTCCCGGGCCGGCGCAATCCGCTGCCGACGGACCTTGAACAGCTTCTTTTTCGAGCGCCCGATGATCTCGGAAAGTTCGTCTTCTTCGATTCCGAGCATCCGGGCATTCTGTGCAAGCGTCCCCAAGCGGTTGAGGATGTTGTCGCCCTCCCAATTTCCCTCGGCGGTGACGTCAAAGCAGGTAGCGAAAACGCGGGCCTCGTCGGCGCCGAGTTGCTCGATCAACTCGGCTTCGCTCCAGACGAAGAACTTTCCTTCTTGCCCATCGCTGTCGGCATCTTGCGTGCTGTAGAAGCCGCCTGCGGGCTGCGTCATTTCGCGCAGAACGTAATCGAGCGTTTCTCGGACCACGCGGAGATTGTCCGTTTCACCGGTCGCCTGAAAGGCTTCGAGATACGCTGGGACCAGCAGGGCGTTGTCGTAGAGCATCTTTTCGAAGTGTGGGACAAGCCATCTGGAGTCGGTCGAATAGCGGTGAAATCCTCCGCCCAAATGGTCGTAAATGCCGCCGCGGGCCATCCTCTCGAGCGTCAGCCGCACCACGTCGAGGGCTTCCTCGCTGCCAAATCGCTTCCAGCAGCGCAGCAGCAGCCTCAGATCCATGGGGTGCGGAAACTTCGGCGCCCCGCCGAATCCGCCGTGCGTTCGGTCAGCCGCCTGCAGCAACTGCCGCATCGAATTCTGCAGCAGGCTCTCGGTAAGCTGGCTACGTCCGTCCGTTGGCCGGCCCATTCTGACGACCTGTTCGGTGAGCTCGGCAGCGCGCTGGAAAATGTGTTCGCGCCGGTCCCGCCAAGCCTCGTGGACCTTTACCAGGATGTCGAGGAAGCCGGGCATTCCCATCCGCGATTGCGGAGGCCAGTATGTGCCGCCGTAAAATGGTTTCCGATTGGATGTGAGGAAGACCGACATTGGCCAGCCGCCACGTCCCGTCAGCGCCATAACCGCATTCATGTAGATTTGATCGAGATCGGGCCGCTCCTCGCGGTCGACTTTAATATTCACGAAATGCCGGTTCATGAACTCCGCGATCGAAGCGTTTTCAAAGCTTTCGTGTTCCATCACGTGGCACCAATGACAGGCGCTGTAACCGATCGAGAGAAAAATCGGCCGGTCCAGTTCGCGAGCTTTCGCCAATGCCTGTTCGCCCCACGGATACCAGTCGACTGGGTTGTGGGCGTGCTGCAGAAGATAGGGACTGGTTTCGTCAATCAACCGATTGGGCGTTCTCGGATCTGCTTCCGTCATGATTCGGCCGGTTTTGCATGGTTGATCTCGATCGACGGCCGTCATGACGGGCCGCCTCCGCTGGGAATCGTAGAAGTCGACGATCGGTCTCACAAGGCCGTGTGATTTCAATCGATCCGATCAACGTGGCCATGCTCGACAATGCGTTCACTATCAAGCGTATTCTGCCAAGCGTATTCTGCGAGTCAAGCCGCACGAAGTCTCGCGCAGTAGTCTGGCCCGATCCCAAAAAGTATGGTTGCGGATTGGTGCAGGTCGGTCATGCTGAATTGTTTTCTCTGAGCAACGGGCCTGACCCCCTGGCTCGTGTGCGGCCAGAATTTCTGTCATTCTGAACCCGGGTGTCCCGACCGACTTGCGGTCGGGTGCCTTCAGGCACAAGAAACCAGTCCCTCGACGGACAACCAGAAAAGATGTCCTGTTTCTGATTGGAAAGCGAATGGCGCAGTATTCTTGTCGCTGCGCGATCCGGCCACGAGATGGCCGGGCCACCCCAGACATCTTTTGTTCTGCCAGTAAAACTTGCCAGACCCCCTGGTTCGAGGACGTTGCTCCAGTTTGAAAAATTGACCCGCGCTGTTTTTCACTGTCAGGTTCGGTGATTTTCGCACGACTCTCCGCTACAATCGAGCGACCGTTTGTTTGTCCTTCACCGATTGGAAACTGTCAGCGATTGTGGCTGGGTCAGAGTGAAAGTGACGGCCCAGACACGAGGAGATGACCATGAGTCAGGTTTTGTCCCAGCAAATTGAAGCTGCGTACCGTGAGAAATTTCCGACTTCCGAGAAGCTGTACCAGCGAGGCGTGTCCCTGTTCCCGAACGGTGTGACACACGACGGCCGTTATTTGCAACCGTTCCCGATTTACGCCGAGCGGGCCGCCGGCTCGAAGAAGTACGACGTCGACGGCGGCGAAATCATCGATTACTGGATCGGTCACGGGGCGATGCTGTTGGGTCACAGTCATCCGGCCGTTGTCGAGTCGGTCCGGGCGCAGGCCGAGCGGATGACGCATCCTGGTGCCTGTCACGAGTTGGAGCTGATTTGGGCCGAATGGGTCCGCAAGCTCATTCCCTCGGCCGAGATGATGCGGTTCACCAACAGCGGCACCGAGGCGACGCTGATGGCGCTTCGTGTCGCACGGATCGCCAGCGGCAAACAGAAGGTCATCAAGTTTGCCGGCCACTTTCACGGCTGGCACGACCTGCTGACGCCGGCCAACGGGCCGCCCAACGAGTCGGGCGAGTATTCCCATCCCGGAGTGACCGACGGAGTGGCCGGCGATCTGGTCATTGTGCCGCCGAACGACCTCGATGCGGTGGCGCGCGCCATTGACGAACACGATCCGGCCTGTCTCTTCTTGGAAGGCAATGGAACCCGCTGGGGTGTCGTGCCCATTCGCGAGAATTTCCTGCGGGGCATTCGTCAACTGACCAGCGAGAAAGGGGTTATCTTCATTCTGGACGAGGTGATTACCGGTTTTCGCGTTCATCCGGGCGGATTTCAGGCGCATTGCAACGTCATCCCCGATATGACGACCTTGGCGAAAGTTCTCGCCGGTGGATTGCCCGGCGGCTGTTTGGCCGGCCGGGCCGACCTGATGCAAGTGCTGGCTTTCGAGAACCCGCTCGGCAAAAAGATGAAGCACCCGGGCACATACAATGCCAATCCGCTCTCGGCGGCGGCGGGTTCGGCGGCGCTGGAAGTCGTTTCGACGGGCCAGCCGTGCCAAACCGCCAACGAGACCGCTGGGAAAATTCGGGCTGGCTTGAACGAGCTCTTCCAAGAAAAGGGCGTGGACTGGGTTGCTTACGGCGATTTCTCGGCGATTAAGATTCTGCCCGAGTACAACGGACCGCGGCCCGAGGGCGACGATTTTATCCCCTACGACAACGACTACCGGAAGCTCGATCGCAAGTTCGACCCAGCACTTTCGCATGCATTCCGCTGCTCGTTGCTGCTGGGCGGTGTTGATTGGATGGGCTGGGCCGGTTCCACCTCGGTGGCGCATTCCGAAGCCGACATCGAGCGCACGATTGAGGCCTTTTCCGGGGCAATCGACCTGCTGCGGGGCGACGGACTGATTGCCTAACGCGGACGAGCCGGAACCAAAAAAGTTGAGAGTCGAGGGTCGAGAGTCAAGAGCCAGAAAGAGATGGACCATCAACCGAATGATGCCAACCGTTCAACGATGTTTTCTTCCGACTCTCGACCCTTGACCGTTCAAATTTCTGACCGTTTTGCACAGGATCTCATTGATAACGAACTAACCCGGACGAGTCGCAAGCATGCAGGGAATCCGAGATGGAGAGATGCCAAATTTTTCGCATCTCCCCCTCTCTCTCCTTCTCCCACTCTCTGTCTCCCCCTCTAATCCGGACAATCGGCAGCGCGTCGTTTCATCAGCAGCAGCCGATTTTCGAGCGGCACCATGTCTGAGGTCCCCGATGTTTCCGGCTCAGAGCGGCGTACCTCGATTGTACACGGCAATCTGAGGAGCACCCTGTTCGTTCTGGCGCTGCCCATCCTGGCCGAACAGTTCCTCAACTCGTTTGTCGGTTTTGTCGACACCTTTCTCTCTGGTCACGTGACCCCCGATGCGCACTCGGAACTCAACCGTCATGCGACGGCGGCGATTGGCGTGGCGGCCTACGTTGGCTGGCTGGCGTCGTTGTTGTTCGCATTTGTGGGCGTCGGAACGACCGCGCTCGTTTCGAGACACTGGGGAGCCGGTGAGTACGAGCAGGCCAACCGCATTGCCAACCGCTCGATGTTGTTGGCGCTGTTGCTGGGGTTGGTCGTCTTCTGTTTGCTGTATACGTCGGCACCGGTGCTGGCCTCTTTTTTGGAGATGGAGGGTGTCCGGTTCCGAGTCGCGGTCCGCTATCTGCAGATCGATGCGATCGGTCACATTTTCGGAAGTCTCAGCATCATCGGTGCCGCCGCGTTGCGCGGCACTGGCGACACACGCTCGCCGATGCTGGTTCTGGGACTGGTAAGCCTGCTGAACATGATTGTTTCACTATTGTTGGTGTTCGGTCTCGGACCGCTGCCGCGGCTGGGAATCGACGGAATCGTTGCCGGCACGGTCACGGCCCGGTTTTGCGGCGGAGTGCTGATGAGCATTGTTTTGCTGCGCGGCATCAGCGGATTGAAACTGCTGCGCAGCGAGCTAACTCTCCGTGGCAACGAAGTGCGACGCATTCTGAGGATGGGCGTGCCGGCCGGAATTGACGGCATCGTGATCTGGGCCGGACAGTTCCTGTTCCTAAAGATCATCAACAAAATCGGTGACGTGCCTTTTGCCGCGCATGTGGTCGGGATTCAGGTCGAAGCGATCACTTATCTTCCCGCAGTGGCTTGGGGCTACGCGGCGGCAACTATGACTGGACAAGCGCTGGGCCACCGCGACGCCGATCGCGCGAAACGAGTCGGGCGAGAGGCCGTGCTGCAATGCAGTCTGCTCGCGCTGGTGATCTCGGTGGCCTTTTTCGGCGGGGCGACGAGCATCTACACATTCATGCACAACGACCTTGCCGTCCGCGAGATCGGCATTCCGGGTCTGCGGCTGCTAGCTTTATTTCAGATTCCGCTGGCCATCTCGATCGTCTACGTGCATGCGCTTCGCGGTGCCGGAGACACCCAATACCCAATGATGATCAATGTGTTGGGTGTTCTCGGAGTAAGACTTCCGGTGGCGTACCTGCTGGGGGTGACGTTCGAAGGAGGGCTATACGGGGCATGGATCGGCATGTGCGCCGACGTGGCCGTTCGCGCCGTGCTGGTGACCGTGCGGCATCGGAGCGGCCGTTGGGTGACGACCAAAGTCTGAACTCGGTTGTTGGCCAACCATGCCAAACTGGCCGCTGACTGGAACGTTTTCACCTTATTCTATATATTCCACATTGTCTCCGTAGATATCCGATGTTAACAACGGCGGACACCTGTTGGACGACCGATCAAGGAGGGTCGTTCTCACCGTGGCTTGACCCGATCGAGGGGTCCAAGATTCGGCAAGAGCGTCAACACTGCCGGACTGCTGACCAATCAGGATCAAACCGAACCGCTGGGCCTCTCCTGCCGCAAAATGATGAAAATTCGCCTGTTTCGGTTGCGAGCCTCTACTGCGAAGCCGATTTCAGCTAGCAGGATGGCTGATCGTTGTCGGCCGCTCTGACACGCAAAACAAAGGATTCTGTCATGATTTCGCGACCCATCTTGATTGGAATTTGCCTGGGATGGCTTGTCGCCAGCGCGAACCCGCTGGAGGCCCAATTCCGCCGATTTGGAACTCGGCCCGGCCAACGACGCCAAGGCAGCGGCTTGAACCCGATTCATGAGCGGACCAAGACCGGAGCCGAGCAGGCTTATCAGCGGGGAGACTATCAGCGTGCCATCGACCTGACGTCCAGCGTCTTACGGGCGAATTCTCGGGATGACGTGGCTTACTACCTGCGGTCCAGTTCTCGCGTCGAGCTTGGTCTGCAACAGCGAAACAGGAAAATCGTCCGCGACGGCATCGCCGATTCCCGGGAGGCGCTGCGGCTGAAAGGTCGGGAAAACCCCATTTACTACATTCCGTACCTCTACGGAATGACGGGGTTGGCAACGCTTGAAAACCGCAAAGAACATGCGGAGATCGCGGTCAAATTCGCCGGTCAGGCCATCGGCACAGGTGGATTGAAATCGGAAGACAAAGCCCATCTGTTGTACCAGCGAGCTCGGGCCCGCGCCTTCCTTCAGGATTACGACAACGCAATTTTCGACTTCAAAGAAGCCGTTCGGCTGCTGCCAACTCAGCTCGGATTTCAGATGGATCTGGCCGACGCCTACGCCAAATCGGGACGGATGGATGAGGCCACCACCGTCTACAAACGAACCATCGACGCCTTTCCCAACGAACCACTCGTCTACAACAATCGGGGAATGTTGCTCCAGCAGTCCGGCGACGTCGAAACGTCGATTGAAGACTTCTCTAGGGCACTGCAACTGAATCCCAAGTACTTCTACGCCTACACGAATCGGGGTTTCACGCTGCTGAAATCTGACGATCCGGCGGCCGCCGAAAACGACTTCACGGCGTCGCTCAGAATCAACCCCCAGCAGGCGATGGTTTACGGCTTTCGGGCGACGGCCCGTTTGCAGCAGGGCAAGGTGCAGGAGGCGATTGCCGATCACCAGCAGGCTTTGAAGATGGTGCCTCAGAATCCTTTGGCCCATGCCGATCTCGGTTTTGCACGGTTCTTCGCGGAAGACTATGCCGGCGCGCTGCAGTCATTCGATCGGGCAATCGCGCTCGACCCCAAACTGCGGTATCTGAATCCATGGCGATACCTCGCGACGGAATTGGATGATGGCGCCGCGGTCGTAAAGAGCAAGTTTGCCGAACAGATCGAGCCGAACGCGGAGAAACGAGACTGGATCGGCCACCTATTGGCGTATCTGTCGGGACAGATCGGTAATGAGGAACTGATCGAATCGCTGAGCGACACTAAAGCGGAAATCACCAACGCACAGCGATGCGAAGCGCACTTCTTCATCGGCCGACGCGAAGCGACAGAGGGACAGTCGGACGAGGCAGCCAAGCATTTCCGACTGGCAATCGAAACCAAAGCGAAACAGCTTTCCGCTTTTCGAGGGGCGGCGTTTGCCCTGGAAAAGATCACCGTTGCCGAAGCGTCTCTCATCGATTAATGCATGGCCGCCATCGCCCGCCTGAATAATATCGGCGGGTGGCATGGGCGGCTTGTCCGTCCTTGTGAGTTTGAGCCAACTAGCCTTGCAACGGCAGGCAATCTGGCCGATGGATCCCGTGTGTGACCGCAAGGTTCGCTTCGCGGATTGCCTTCGATGTAGTACAAATAGTGGCGGCGTTGGTAGAATCGATCGTTGTTCAACCCATTTTTCGTCTGCATCGGCGGTGACCACCGTGCCTATCCGTTGGCTCACATAATTTGCGAAGGTCTCACCGTTGGATGACCGTCACTCGCGCAACTCGTTCGCATCTTTTGTAGCTCGCTTGGCTATCCGGCTTGCCACGAATCTAACCCAAGTTCGTCAGCTAGAGATCAATACCGACAATTGTGAAAGTTTTTTCGGTGTGAATTTGACGTAAGTCGTTGATTGGTGGTTGTCGGGGAGGGTGTTGGGACGTGATTGGTGTTGTCGTGGAAAGATCTGGTCTCGACGACATCTTTTCAGAGTATACAACACACTCATGTTTCTTCGTCCTCACTATCGCACCCT
>CAUZTK010000182.1:0-8135 GCA_963582395.1 Planctomycetota bacterium
GTTGGTCTTGACGTTATGTGGCACCGAGTCGCTGCTTTTGACCAGGACCGGTTTGCCGGCTCGCAACACCATCGCGTGCGGTATGAAGGTGCACTGCTTTTGGTCGAACAACTGTTGGCTGGTTGGTTCGTGAACCGCGACATCTTTACCTCCCCGGGGAGCGCGGCGTAGATAGATAAAGACGTTGGCCACTCCGCCGTCGCTGGTCACGAGTTTCTCATCGGGGATATCCGAGACGGCGCAGACGGCGCCGTCCTTGACGGTTGCGTCTTGGCGAATCAGCACGGGGAACGTGGTGGGCATGCCGGTCATGACCACCCGGCCCTTAAAGGTGCCGTATCCCCCACTTGGGGTCGCGTTTCCACTTCCGTTGCCGCCGGCTGTGTTTTCTGTGCCGTTACCGCCGTCAGCCCCGATACCGCCAGTTTGGCTCAGCTTGAGCGCGACACTCGACGGGTCGCTGGCGCCGCCGCCGCAGCCGTGAACAATCACCCCCCAGCCCGCAAAGGCGAACAGAAGAGTGATCCCTTTCATGTTCTTCATCGATCTGTGTTCCAGCATAATCTGTGTTCGATTTCTGTGTTCAATTATTGAGGATTGGTCGTCGGGGCAGACTCGGCGGCCTCCGGCGGTTTGACAGTCCTGGTGACGTTATCATAGAAGATGGCACCGTCCCGCTGCATCAAGTCGTTGTAGTTCAGCAGCGCATCGCGCAACGCCTGCGACTGAAGCGGAGCGTTCTGTTCGCCGCCGAACAGCGTCGCGTCCGCCTTGGGAGGAATCATCTTGGTATAGGGAGTAATCCAGGCTGGCTTCGACAGCCACAGCGTCAGCCATTCCGGCCGCAGCCGTTCGTACACCCGGTTTAAGTCGGGACCGTGCGTGACCTTATTCGGGTCGGGTGCAATAAACGGCTTGCCCCCCACATCGTGGCAGCCGATGCAGATTTTAGCGTTCAAAAGCTTCCACGATTCCGACAGGTAATTGGAATCCGAAGGAACGAGGTTTTCGCGCTGCAACTCGTTGTTCAGATCAGCACGATAGGCCGGTTCACGCTGCGGAATGTCCTGATAGGGATACGGCACACCGTCGACCGCAGCGAAATAGTTTGCCAGCGTCCGGGCTTCCGCATCGTCCAGATTGAACCGGGGCATCCGCAGCACCGTCTCGTGCCGGATTCGCTGCGGGTTCTTCAGAAACTTGTACAACCACGGTGTCTGGACCTTGGATCCCTCCAGATACAACGACGGCGGCGACATCTGCCAGGCCATACCGCGATCACCAGACGCCTTGTTGTCGCGGTCGGCCTGCAGGTTTTCGACCAGCCACTCGGCGAACCGGCCGCCGCGGGCCGGCTTGATCAATTCGAGCTTGGCTTGCAGTGTCGTGAAGGCCATGTTGCTGCCGGGCCGAATAATGCGGCCGCCTACCTCCAGTGTCTCCCACAACTGATAGCCGTAAAGTTGAAATTCGGGATCTTCTTCAGGATCGGGCGGTGACATCAACAGACCGTGGAAACGGACAATCGGAGGTTTTTCCTCATCACCTGTCTGGTCAATTGTGCCGTGCACCGGCGGCTTGAGCCTCAGCAACTGTTCGATCCCCGCCGGGAATTCTCCCTGCGCCGGATCGAGCCGTGTCGTCAACATGTACTGCGGATGCTCGGCCAGCCAACCGCGCACATTACCTTCGAGTTCCTCAAGACCATCTTGATCGCCGTCAGCGACGCCGTCGCCGGCCGTCAGGCGGACAATTTCCTCCAGCGGAGCTCCGAGGCTTTGCATCAGCTTGACGTCGGCGGGGTAGTCGTCCGGGTTGAACGTATCGGCAATCAATTGCGTTCGATGCTCGACGAACCAGCCGGCAATTTCATCAGCCGTCATGCCAATCAAATCAGCAAAGGGAGACCCAGAATCCGGAACTTCCAGCGCATAGCCAGCCTGCGGCAATTCGACCATGTGGCAACCGAGACAGTTGTACTTTTCGAGCAGAAATTCGCCCTCGATTCTGTCCTTGGCCGGTCCCTGCGGCGTGTAGACATACCGCTCGGCGGGGGGCTCGGCGACCAGTCCTAGAATGAACGTCGCGATGGCTTCGATGTCGGATTCGGTGAAGGGGAACTTCGGCATCCGCAGCCGCTCGTCGTAGCCTTTGGTCTCGATCGTCTTGTAGTCGAAGCTGCGCGGTTGGCGCAGCTTCTGCCAGAGGAAACCGGCCCGCCGGTGGTGAAACAGCCGCTCGACGAAAAAAGCCGCGCCGAGTTCCCGCTCTTCCACGTTTTCTCTCGGTTTGCCCACTCTTTTCAACGTGTCGACGACCCGTTCATAAGTGCTGGCACCGTTCGGTTCGCCGTGTTCGTGCAGATACTCTTCGATGTGCTCCAGCGCCAGCTTGGATGTGTCTTTTCGGCCCCAGTCCTGCAACGTGGTGCCGATAGGCCGGGACGCCTCGAAGCCGGGAATGTCGTGACAGCCATAGCAGCCGTACTGCGAGATGGTTCGACGGCCGACGTAGTTCAACTTCATCCGCCGCCAGAGGTCCGCGCTGGTTTCACCGTCACGAGGCGCCGGCCGAACTGCTAACTCGATCTCGTCTCCTTTGACCGTCTGCGGATCGACTGCGTACTTCTGTTTTTGCAGCACCTTTTCGGCCGGCAGAATGCCGATGGCCTTCGTCAGATACAGTTGGACCAGCTCATCCAGGGCCGCTTCGCTGGACGGAAACGATTTGTATTCAACGAACTCAGCGGGGCCTTTTTCGAGCAGGTAGGCCGTGATGTCGGCGGCAGGATCAATCGTTCGTTCACTTTGCTGCTGGTCCCCTTGAGCGTCGGTTTCGAAAATCACCTTCGTGTATGGTTCTAGGAACAAATTGGGCATCTTCGTGCGTGGATGATACCGCTCGGGCTGCCGCACCCAGGTGTAGAGCCAGTGGAAACCCTCAGGCCCGGGGAGAATCTTGGCGTGAACCTTCGACAGGTCCGGACCAAAATCGGCTGTTATCTCTGGGAAGTCCTTGTGGCTGTGGCAGGCCAGACAGCCGCGGCGGGAAAAGGCCAGCTTGCCGCGCTGGGCGTCCGGCTGGTAGTTCTCGACCGGCTGAAGCAGCTCAAACGGCTGCGATTTGTCCATGAGATATCGGGAGATCCCCTCCAATTCGACCGGCATAAATTTCCTGGCATGGGGATCTAAATCGTCCAGTTCGACATGTGCGAGGTCAATCTCACCCGCTTCCAGCTTGTCGGAATCGAGCTGATTGATTAATTTGAAGAACTGCGGCATGCGGGTCGTCGGGCGGAACCGCTTCGGCTCTTCCGTCCAGAACTTGACCCATTCCGGGGTGGTTTTCGCAGCGATGTACCGCAGCGCCGGTCCCACCTTGCGGTAGCGGCCGGAAAAACCAGCGTCCTTGAGCAACCCGGCCAGGGAACGGGCCGCTGGATCCAGAAGCGGACTGGGCGAAGCGGCATCCGCTTCGAGCAGCGACTGCAGACGGTGCCGCTGAGAATCGGAATCAAGCGGCGCCTCGGCAATTTGCCCGGCCAAATCGACGACATCCTTAGCCAACGTCGTCTCGGTTTGCCCTGTTGACAACAACTGCAGAAGTTGTAAAGCAGCAGCGTTGTAATTCGGTTCCAGCCGCAGGTCGGGGCCAATTGCCTGACCGGCGTTGTAGCCCTGAATCTCGTGGCAACCGAAGCAGCCGTACTTCTGAATCAGCCGAAAGCCACGGGACAACACCGGCGCGCTGGCTCCGAATTGGGGATGAACGCCCAACTCGACGACGTTGTGATGGCACTTCAGGCAAGAGGCTTCCCGCAGCCGCTTGGGCAGCATCGGGTATTCCCAGAAGTGGTTGTAATGATGGTGATGTTCCTCGGTCCAGACTTCATCCTGATGGGGGTCGTTCGCTCCGTGCTGGGCGTTGTTGAAACTCGTCGCCGAGCCCTGACCATCGTGGCAAATTGTGCAGCCGAACTCGCCGAGCGGATGCGGACTGGCAGCTGTCAGGTACAGTTCCGGACGCGGGTGGGTGGCAAACGGATGCGGATAAGTCTCTTTTTCGACCCACTGGGCCAGATCATGGGAATCGACCTTGCCGAACGGAAACGCCGGCACGTTGCTCGCATCGATCCGGTCGATCATCAGATGGCAGGTGCGGCAGCGGTCGAAACGTGCCGTGCTCGCCATACCCAATTGGATGTGCAAATCGGGCAACCAATCTTGGATGATTTTATGCGGCGAGTTGAAGCCGTCGATGATATACCAGTCCATCACCGACCGCTTCATTCCCGAAAACCAGGTGTCCGGGGCAATTTTTTGGCGTGCCGTGCGGACCTGCTCGACCTCTAATTGCTTTTGGCTCAGCTTATCCTGGGCATCGTCGTAGACTTTCGTCTTTTGATTCAATTCCTCTTGAGCGATTTCGAGGTCGCTCTGCTTGTCTTCCAGCTCTCTCTCAAGTCGATCGACTTCGGCCTGTTCCTTGCTGAACTTGTCATACAAACTGTCCAGCGTTTCTTGACTGAGACCATCGCGGACGGCCAGGCCATAATCGGCCCGGGCCTTATCCCGTTCCGAACGCGTCGCACCCACTTCGCGGTTGACGATGTCCATTTCCAGGGCAAGTCTCTGGACTTCTGTGCGAGATTCCTCGAGTTCTGCCCCCTGCTCATCGAGAGCCTGCTGTGCCGAGACAATCGTTTGCTTGAGCGATTCGACATCCTCGAGGTAAGTTCCTGATGTGAGCCTGTTTTCACTTTCCCGGAATTTCAGCTCTTCGATGGCGTCGCCCATCCGCTGATATTCCCGCCACTGGTCGGAGTGATCGGCGGCCATCATCCAGA
The DNA here is from genome assembly GCA_963582395.1 of Planctomycetota bacterium. Lineage (GTDB taxonomy): Bacteria > Planctomycetota > Planctomycetia > Planctomycetales > Planctomycetaceae > CAUZTK01. The sequence continues at coordinate 4,847 of CAUZTK010000182.1, forward strand.
AGGTCGACCCGGTCAGCGCCACCGAACTGAGCAGGAAGACGATGTGCATCGTCTTCAATCGCCGCCAAATTGTGTCGGTTGCAGGCATGGTTTGTGTTATTGGTCAGTGGTCAGTGGTGGCCGATAGCGTTACAGATCAGGAAAAGGCGAACGTAGTTTGCAGCCGCAAAACCCCGTCAGTCCGCCAGCGCTCGCAAAAGAAACAACCACGAACAACTGAACTCAAATGTTAAAGAAGTATTCCGGAATCGCGACGATGTACTTTAGGTTGAGCGTCCAGCGGAGCACCATTTTGATCGGCAGGGCGGCCATCATCAGCACGAGGTTCGAGAAGACCATGTAGCGGATGAAGCCCATACGATGAAAAAATGTCTTAAAAACGCTCGCCGCCAAGACTCCGGGAAGAACCGCGAAGTAAAAAATTACCAGCACAAACCCCGGTCCCTCCCTGAGCAAGATGTTGCTGGGCAGCCCTTGTTTGAGCAGACCGATCCAGACGATCTCAGACAAATTGACATTGTTGAGCACCTGCAGTTTGTGCACGTCCCAAAACTCGAAGATGCCGAAGAAGTTCCAGTTGGGCCCCCGCATAAAGGTTCCCAAAATGATCATCGCCACCCACAAGGGGATGAACCCGAACATGAAAGTGATGACGGCGAACTTACGGTCGTTGAACGTGTAGTAGCCGCTCCCTTTTTTGTTGAAATCGATGTAGGGAATGGCCATCAGGCCGACCAACATCACGCTGGGAAACACGACGCCCGCCAGCCAGGGGTCGAAGTAAACCAGCATTTCCTGCAGGCCCAAGAAGTACCACGGTGCCTTCGACGGATTCGGGGTTTTGGCGGCGTTGGCCGCCTCTTCCAACGGCGCCTGCAGCACAATTCCCCAGACCACCAGCACCACCGTCACCAGGACCATACAGATCAGCTCGGTGTAGACCAAGTCGGGCCACACGAGAATTTTCTCGTTGTCTTCCTGTTCAAACAACGGCCGGCCCTGTTCGACCCGTGTATCGTTGTCGACGGCCCGCTTGAAGTACAGCCAGGTGAAAAAAGCCACGATAAAGATCATCGAGACGATCGGCACGTTGTCCGGTTTGCCCACAATCTGCCGAAAACTCCAATTGGTCATCGCCAAGGCCATCGACACCAGCGTGATGTTGAGCAAGACCCAGGCCACGGCCGGCCGGACCAGGCACTTTCGCAGCCAGATCACCAGGACAAATAACCCGACTGACATTGCAAAATAGCTAATCGGGTTGCCCAACAGATTCACCGCGTCCCTGATTTGGTCCGGCAGCCGAATTGGAAAGCTCTCGGGCCGGTTGGCCCCGATAAAATGCGCTAGGGCCACCGTCCCCAACAAAACGCTGTACAGCGCCCACGGTCCTGCTCCGGGAATTTCCTGCCCGCCCAGAGCTTCCGGCATGCGGAAATGCGTGCCCCGCTTGTAGCTCCGCGCGGTCCACCACGAGTTAGCCGCAAACAGCAGCAGGTAAATCCAGCCCAAGCCGTAGATGACGCCTGGCGTAAATTCGGGATGCGGATCGACCATGACTCATCGTATCCGATCAGTTTGTCGCCGGTGAACATGCCGGCGACCGACCCGCCGTGTTCTCACGGCGGACGAAATGACAATCACAGCGGTTGACTGATTCCACCGTCTTTGCGGACCCGCCAAAAATGGATCATGATCAGCCCGGCAACCACCAGCGGAATCGCCACACAGTGCAGAATATAAAACCGGTTGAGGGTCTCTTCACCGACGAAACGGCTGCCCAGCAAAATGAATCGCGCATCGCTGGCGTTAGTGATCAGGTCGAAACCGCCCACATTGAGAATCGCCGCCCCGGGGCCTTCGTGACCCAGAAACGGCGTCGCCCGGGCCATGTTCGAACCGACCGTAATCGCCCAAATGGCTAGTTGGTCCCACGGAAGCAGATACCCGGTGAACGACAATAACAGTGTCAAGACCAACAGCAGCACGCCCACCACCCAGTTGAACTCCCGGGGCGGCTTATAACTACCCGTCAGAAAGACGCGGTACATGTGCAGCCAAACGGTAATGACCATCGCATGAGCCCCCCAGCGATGGATTTCGCGCATGATGCCCAGTGTGGTCACGTCCCGCAGAGCAAGAATATCGTTGAAGGCCCACTCCAAAGTCGGCCGGTAGTAGAACATCAACAACACGCCGGTAATCGTTTCCACCAGAAACAGAAAGAACGTAATGCCTCCCATACACCAAGTGTATGAAATCGCGATTCCCTGCTGATTGACGTTGACCGGATGCAGATGCAGAAAAAAATTATTCAGCATCACAACCGCCCGGTTCCGCCGATCGTACGGCGCCGGATGTCGAAAGATGCTTCTCCAAACCTGCGAATTGCGGATGTAATCGCCGACTGACATCGAAGATGCTCACTCCCTGCCTGCACGAAGTCCCTGGAGCACAGGAACCCGATCCGCCGAATATGGCCGCACGCCAGATTCAGCCCCTTACACCAACTCGACGAAGCAGGACGGATCGTCCCACTGACCCATTTCTTGTTGAAACTTAACGCTTTTGTCGACTTCCAGCATTCCGTCTTCGGCAAGGCGAATGCCGTGCCGCTCCAGCGGACGCGGTGCCGGCCCCTCGAAATTGACTCCGGTCCTGTAAAAGCCCGATCCATGACACGGACATTTGAATTTCTGCTCGCCTTCAAGCCAGTTCGGCGTACACCCCAAGTGAGTGCAGACCGAGGAGAGCGCATAAATCAGATTGCGGCCTTGGAACTCGGAGTGCACAATCCAGACCGCGTATCGCGCCTTCCATTTGGTCGTGACCGTGCCGAACGGATAGTCGCCCGGCGAACCGACTTTGAATCGGCTGGGTGGCTCCACGAGTACATTCGGCATCATGAATCGCGCCAAGGCCAGTGTAAACGCCCCGGTCGCTGCGGAAAAAAACGTCCACGCAGCATTGAACGGATTCGCCACCAGAATCAGCGGCATCAGCAGAAACGTCAGCAAAGCGTTTCGGCGGGTCGGTTCGGCAGCAGCTTTCTTCTTTGCGGGAGATTTTCGGACGGCGGTTGGCTTTTTCGGCCTTGCGGGCGCCGCCTCGGCTGGTTCAGACTCGGCTGCCGTTACTGGCCTGCCTTCGCGAACCGCTTTGAGCATCTCCTGCACCGAGGGCTGCTCCGCAGCCGGCTTGGCGGTCGACGACGGTTTTGGCGACTCTTTTTTCTTGGCTTTGGCGGCTTCGGGTGCTGGGGCCGATTTCGCTCGACCCTCGGTAGTCT
>CAUZTK010000183.1:0-7970 GCA_963582395.1 Planctomycetota bacterium
GCAATGGGTCGGCGGAAACACCCCGTAATCGCAAAAGTGACAAACAGCCAACTTGCGGTCTTTATGCCAGGTCAGCGTCACGTCGCAGTCGGGACACTTGACGGACTGGCCGCAGGCACGGCACCACAACACCGGCGAATATCCACGCAGGTTTAGAAACAGAATGACTTGTCCGCCGTCGTCGAGCGCCGTCTGCATGGCCGAACCGAGCGCCCGGCCGATTGCCGCCCCTCGCGACACTTGCGGATCGTTGCGGACATCGACGATGACGACCGGCGGCATCGGAAGTTTCTCGACTCGATTGGGCAGCGAGGCGAGTGTGTCTTTTTTCTGCTCGACCCGGTACCAGCTTTCCAGCGTGGGCGTAGCGGTCCCCAGAATCAGCGGAATCTGTTCGATGTTCGCGCGCTGCCGGGCCACCTCCCGCGCGTGATAGCGGGGCACGGTCCCCTGCTTGAAGGTGCTCTCGTGTTCTTCATCGATCACAATCAGACCGGGATGAGGCGTCGGTGCGAAGACGGCGCTGCGGGCTCCGACCACCACCTGCACCGTGCCGCGGGCAATCTGTTGCCAATGCCAGTGCCGTTCCGCGTCGCTTAAGTGACTGTGCAGCACAGCCACCGACTCGAAACGGCTGCGAAACCGGCGAATCGTCTGCGGTGTCAAACTGATTTCAGGAACGAGCACAATCGCTTGCCGACCGTAGCTGACGACCTCTCGAATGGCCTGAATGTATACTTCGGTTTTGCCACTGCCGGTCACACCGTGTAGAAGAATCGTCCGGTGTCGGCCGGAACGCAGGGCGGACACAATCGTCTCCAGCGCCCGTTGTTGATCGACGTTTAAGACCAGATCATTTTCACGCTGCACCGGTCCCAGGTTGCTCGAAGAACTCTCCGTTCTGATACGGACTGCCTGGATCAGCCCCTTTTTCCTGAGCCCGTTGATCGGCGCGGTGCCGCAATCGGCTGCTTCGGTCAACTCGTCGATTCGCATCGGCTCGGTCGACCGACAGAGAAATTCGAGGACCGTCCGTTGTTTCGGCGGCAGCTTGAGGGTCGACAACTGGTTTCGCGCCTCGGCAGCGGCGACGTAACCGTTGACGATCCGCGTTCCCGCACCTCTTTTGACTCCCGCCGGCACCACCGATTCGAGGACCTGTCCCCAGGCGCATAGATAACGGTCAGCGATCCATTGCGTCAGCTCGAGCATTTTGGCCGATAGCAACGGCTGGCGGTCGAGCACCGAATCGATCGATTTCAGTTTGCGGCTCGTCTTCGGCGACGACCCCAGAGCAACGCAGAAGCCGACCGTCAAACGGTTTCCTTTGCCGAACGGCGTCCGAACTCGCTGTCCCGGTTCAATCAGTCCACGCAGCTCATCGGGTACAAGATAATCAAAGACGGTCTCCAGCGGTCGGTTGAACACCACCTGCGCTACGAGCTGATCTGCGTCCGCCGCCGTTTCCCACGGCATCGGCTCGGTGGGGATGTCCTCGAGAGCAAATAAGTTTTTCTGCGTCGATTTGCTCACGAGCCGGTCTGTTCGAGGTATACTTCCAGCGGTCACGAATTGCGGTTCTTCGGAAGGGCGAAGCTCCCGCTGAGCCGTGAATATCACCGATCCGGCGGCTCGGCAGGAGCCTTGCCCTCCCTCATTCTGTGGCCGTGCCGAGTATAGTCCCTTGGCCAACGAGGCGATCCCGGTCTTTCTCTGTGATACGATCCACGTTACGATTCTAAATGATATCGCCTGAATCTGCGACGTCACGCAGCACAGGTATGCCACCCACAAGTTGCGGTCCTTCCTGGTTCCCAAGCCCCAGCTTGGGAACCAGAAATGCCATTCACCCGCACGCGGCTTGACAGAAACGAACAGGGAGGCCGGCGACCTCGCCCGGCGATTGCTGATGCAGTTCGGACTTTTCGGCGGAACGTTCGATCCGGTGCACTACGGTCACTTGCTGTTGGCCGAGCAGTGCCGTGAACAGTGCGCGCTCGACGAGGTCTGGTTCATTCCGTCCGGCAACCCACCACACAAGGGGGACTCCACAATCTCCTCCGGGATAGCGCGGGCGGAGATGCTTGAATTCGCCACGGCCGGTCATAAGCGATTCCGCGTGAACCGCATGGAACTGAATCGCGACGGCGCGACCTACACGGTCGACACGTTGCAAGAGTTGCGTTCTGAAGATCCGGACCACGAGCTGTTTTTCCTGATTGGCGCCGATTCGCTGACCTATTTACCAACGTGGCGCGAACCGTCCCGGATTGCACGGCTGGCGACCATTGTGGCTGTCAACCGTGGCGACCGTCCGCTGCCCGATTTGGCACTGATTCGCTCTCAACTGGGCGATGCCGTCGCGTCACGGATTCAGCGGGTGAGCATGCCGGGCATCGACCTCTCGGCAACCGATATCCGCCGCCGCGTGCGGGAAGGAAAAAGCATTCGCTACATGACCCCGCGGGCCGTCGAGCAGTACATCACCGAGAACGGCCTGTACTTGCAGTGACGGCCGATGCGTCACGGGCACCGGTCTGGCGGTCGTGCCGAGTCAGGGCTGGTTTTCGTCGGCGGACTGTAATAGAGTCAAAACGGCCGAGGCGGTCGCGACCGGAATCATAGCTTTGCGTTCAGGTGACGGGCCCCGAATGCATCCGCTCGGCACATTGATTCGGTGATCAGTTTGGATTGAATTGGTTTGGTATGGATTTGGTATTGAAGGAAAAGCGAGTCACTTATGTTGGACGATCTGTTTTCGGTGGACGGTCAGGTGGTCTTGGTGTCCGGGGGTAGCCGGGGCATCGGTCGTGCGCTGGCAACCGGCTTTGCCCAGCGCGGCGCGCAGGTCGTCATCACGGGGCGGCAGGAAGAGACCCTCCTCCAGACGTCGCAGGAGATTTCTACGGCCGATGTTTCGGTACACCCTCTGGTTTGCGACGTCGCCCTGCCGGAGGACATCCAGCGTCTCGTGGAGACGGTCGTCGAAGAATTCGGGCAAATCGACACCCTGCTGAACGTTGCGGGCGTCAACAAACGGCAACCGGTCGAAGACTTTACGGTCGAAGACTACGACTTCATTCTGGACGTCAACCTGAAAGGAGCGTTTCTGCTGGCACAGGCGGTGGGAAAACGAATGATCCAGCGACGCAGCGGCACGCAGATCAACATCGACTCATTAAACACCTATGCTCCTCTTGTGGGTGTTTTGCCCTACGCCATGAGCAAAGGAGGGCTGACGATGATGACTCGCGGGATGGCCGCCGAGTGGGGAAAGCACAACATCCGCATCAATTCGATTGCCCCGGGGTTCATCCTGACCGCCATGACGCGCAAGCTTTGGTCCGATGCCAGCATGCAGGCTTGGGGAAATGCCAATACTCCGCTGGGCCGGCTGGGGGAAGTCGACGACCTGATCGGGACGGCCATTTTTCTGGCATCCAAAGCCTCCACATTCATGACCGGTCAGGTGCTGTATGTGGACGGCGGTTTTTCGGCGGGTACGCTTTGGCCGATTCAAATGTGAGCCGGAACGATGAAGGCCATGCTGCTCGACGAAACCGCGGCGATTGAGTCGTCGCCCTTGACGTTGCGGGACCTGCCCGATCCGGAACCGGCAGCCGGCGAAGTTCGTCTGCGGGTGGACTGCTGTGCGATATGCCGGACCGACCTGCACGTCATCGAAGGAGACCTGCCCCGCGCGAAGCGGCCCATTGTTCCGGGACATCAGATCGTGGGACGGGTGGATCGTCTCGGCGAAGGATGCCGGCGCCTACGGGTCGGTCAGCGTGTGGGAGTGGCCTGGTTGAGGTGGACCTGCGGTTCGTGCAAGTTCTGCGAATCGGGCTGCGAGAACCTCTGCGAGACCTCGCGGTTTACCGGTTACCATGCCGACGGAGGTTTCGCCGAACTGGCCGTCGTCCCGGAAGATTTTTCTTACGAGCTGCCGGAGGTATTCGACGACCGTGCGGCGACGCCCCTGCTGTGTGCCGGAATTATTGGTTACCGGGCGTTGAAGCGCTGCGAGTTGCCGGCGGGCGGAACGCTGGGGATCTACGGATTCTGTTCGAGCGCCCACATCGTGATCCAGATGGCATTGCACCGCGGTTCCGACGTGTACGTCGTCACCCGTGGCAAACAGTACCGGCAGTTGGCCCGCGAAATGGGAGCCAAATGGGCCGGTGAAAGTGCCGCCGACCTGCCGATCAAAGTCGACAGAGCCATCATTTTTGCTCCGGCCGGGGAACTTGTGCCCTCAGCACTGGCCGCGTTGGAAAAAGGTGGCACGCTGGCGTCGGTGGGGATTCACATGTCGCGTATTCCGCCGCTCGATTACGAACAAACACTCTTTTACGAACGGAACGTGCATTCGGTGACGGCCAACACTCGCACGGATGGCCAGAAACTGCTCGCCGAGGCTGCACAGGTCCCCATCCGGCCGCGTATCACCTGTTATTCACTTGCCGAGGCCAACCGCGCTCTGCAGGATCTACAACACGACCGGATCAACGGCACCGGCATTTTGCTGATGCACGACTGAGCCGTGCGCGGTCTCGCACATGAGATCCCTTTGAAACCATGACGACGACCGAAAATCAGATTGCCGAAAACTACTGCAGCCTGCTCCAGCAGATTGAGTCCGCCTGTGACCGCGCGGGCCGGACACCGTCGACGGTGAAGCTGGTTGCGGTGACGAAATACGCCGAGTTGCAGTGGGTGCGTGCGCTGCTGGCACTCGGCGTGCCGAATTTAGGTGAAAGCCGGCCGCAACAGCTCATCGATCGCGCTGCAAAAATCTCAGAACCGGTCAACTGGCACCTGATCGGCCATCTTCAGAGGAACAAGGCCCGCCGGATTCTGCCGCTGGTGACGCTCATCCACTCCGTAGACACCTTTCGTCTGCTGGCCACAATTGAACGTCTTGCCCAGGAGCTTGGGCGGCGATCGAGCGTGCTGCTCGAAATCAACGTCTCCGGTGAATTGCAAAAGCACGGTTTCGCGCCGGATGAACTATTAGACGGATGGCAACAGGTCGTCTCCTGCCGTCATGTCGAGATCAAAGGCTTGATGACGATGGCACCGCTGTCGGAGCATCCGGAGGACGCCCGCCCGGTCTTTCGAGAACTCCGCCGGCTGCGCGACCAGCTTGTGGCCCTGTCGCCGCCATCGCTCACGCTGCCGGAACTTTCGATGGGCATGAGCCGCGACTTCAAAGTGGCCATCGAAGAAGGGGCCACCCTCGTCCGCATCGGCAGCAACCTGTTGACCGGATTGCATGCCGGTGAAGCCGATGAAGTCATTTAACCGACACTCTCCAGCGAAGCCACGATCGAACAGACCGACTTCACGCGGCTTCATTCGTAGGCAGATGATGTTGGAGTTCGTCGCCGATCCACGACTCGCTTGTCTCGAATGACGGGGGGATACCGAGTTCAGAACATGCTCGATCTCAAAAAAATCAGTGACGGTGTGATTCTGCCGATCCAGGCACAACCGAAGGCGCGGCAGAATGCTGTGGTCGGCATTCACAACGGCCATCTGAAAGTCGCCGTCACGCTTGCCCCCGAAAAGGGGAAGGCGAACGCCGCCATCCTCAAGGTGCTGGCCGCCGTTCTCGGCATCCGCCGTTCGCAACTGAAGATCGTCAGCGGTAAAAGATCGATCCGAAAGAATTGCCTGATCACCGGACTGCAAATCGAGGAGCTGCGCCGTCGCCTTTTCGACGACCTAGGCAGCGAGGCTTGAACGCTTCCTCTGTTAGTACCACAATTGCCGTACAACAATTGCGATCCCTTTGAGTCGAACATTCAACAATTGAACGGACATCATGGATCTCAAATCACTGACCGATGCTTTGTCTGAGCATCTTCCCCCCGTGCTGCGCTGGTGCGGGGCGGTCGCCAAACGATTACGGTACTTCGACATCGGCGTCACGGGCAAAACGTCCGGCAGCCCGAACACCGACGCGCTGACGCTGGCCGACCTGACGGTGCAGGAACTACTTGTGGCAGCGCTGCGGGATTGCGATCCTCTCTTCCGGCAGTGCCGAATCGAGGGTGAAGAATCGACCGGCGACATGAGCCGCTTCGCCGCCAACAGCCAGTACACGATTGCTCTGGACCCGATCGACGGAACGAAACAATATCGCGACAAGACGGGCAACGGCTACGCGGTGATGCTCAATCTTCGCAGCGACGAGACCGTCCATTATTCGCTCGTTTTCATTCCAGAAAGCGGTCAAAACGGTACGTGGGTTGAAGCGGTTGCTGACCGCATTGTCTGCGGCGAAGACGATTCGAGCCAAACGGCCGGCCAGGTATTGCGGTCGTTAACGCCCCTCGACCCGGCGGCACGGCCCGATTCGAAGAAGATCTATCTGATTGGCTTTCAAAGCGACGATCCGGTCAAAGCACAGTTGGTGACAGATTTGGGATTGCAAGGATACATCTCAGCCGACATGCCGGGCAGCGTCTACGAATTGCAGGCCCGTGGTGAGTTCGGCGGTTCGCTGATCCATTCGCCGAACATCTACGACTTTCCGGTGTCGCTGCACATCGACCGTATTTTAGGCGGCGACGCTCTGTGGGTACACAACCGCCAGCCGGTCCACTTTCGGGAACTGTGGAACGACGAGCGTGCCGACATGTTGCGCCTGCCGGGCATCGTCGCCAGCAGCGCCAACTACCAAACTTTGACCACCCTGTGCAAACTGGCCCAGGATTGGAATCCCGTCCGCTATGCGGAGGAATGAGCCGCTCCGGCTGCCGACGCCGGTTTCGTCACTTCAACCAAAATACCGCCCATTTTGAAGAAGCGATGCACCCGTGTGAACCAAAGTTGCTCCTTCCAGGGGATTCCGGCTTCGTCGCAGGCGCTTTGGAGTTCCTGCCGATTGTAGGTTCGACATTTCCATGTTCGGCTGACGACGGCACCGGAAAGAGTGTCCTCAGTTGCGAGAATCAACGCGCTGCCGCACGGTTTCAAAACGCGACCGATTTCGAGAAGCCCAGGACGAGGATCCGGCAGGTGCTCGATGACCCAGCCACAGGTGACACAGTCGAAGGCATTGTCGGCGAACGGCAATTGCATCATATCGCCGGTAATGAAGTGCGGTCGATGACTCTTCAACCGATGCTGCGCCCGGCGAAGCATCTGGGCTGACAGGTCATACGCAACCAGCCGCGTTGCGGGCCGGGTCTCCTTGAGCAGATGCCGCAAGATCTGTCCTGCTCCCGAACCAACGTCTAGAACGCTCCGAAATCGCGTCACGTCGAATTTTCTCGATCGGAAGACGTGTCCGATCAGCGGTTCGTGAAGTGAGATCAAACTTCCGAAGGCCAGCACTGCACCGGCCGGGCCATCGTAAATCTCACGGACGTGATCGCGGTACTGTTGCAGGCTTAACCTGCGAAATCCGGAAAACTCGACCAGCCGCCGAAACGTTTCCTTGGGTCGATTGCGTTCTCCTGATGAAAGTGATCTAAGTCTGGTCATGCGAACCTTATTGTCAGAGCAGAAACAAATTGAGTTGCCGCTTGCGGCATAGCGGGCCGTAAAACTCCACGATTCCAAACCTACCCGCTTCTTGAGGACTTCAAGGGGCCAAGCCCCTTGCCTAGTATCACAATGCATTCTTTTATACGTGAGTTGGGCGGAAAATTCCCCTCCCAGCCGTCGATGACCGCAGAAATTCTCTGAAAAGCCAGCTTTCCAGAAAAATCCTAAGAAACTCCGTGCTTCACGAGGCAGCTAGCCTGTTATGTGTGGACTATGTGTGGCAAATCTTTCTAGCTGCCAGATGCCGGGGAACCCGAAGGAAGGAACATAAGAAATCGCTTGAACCGACGATGCACGCCGAGATATGATCCCGTCGCCCTGACACCCGCTCAAGAGCATTGGCCGCGGTTCGCCAACTTGTCCGCTTCTGTTTTGAGTGTCGCTGTTGCTGAGCGCTCGCAATCAGAGCCGTG
>CAUZTK010000184.1:0-7900 GCA_963582395.1 Planctomycetota bacterium
TATCGAGCGGGCAAAGGACCAGAAGGTCGAACAGATCAAGGCCGAGGAGCAGCGGCAGATCCGCGGCCTGGAGCGGAGCATCATGCTGCGGGCCGTCATCTTGCCGCCGATTCCCGCGATTTTACTGGGAATTGTGATCCTCAGCCTCCGTCTGGCGACCGAACGCCGCGAAATCGATCCGGGCCGCAGCGTCCGAAAATAGTCCCGAAGGTCAGGCACGGGGTGCCTGACCTATGACTACTCAGTCTCGTCGAAAATGGAATCGGAGACCATGAACGCTATCAACCGAACGATCGCCTTCGTTGCCGTGGCCGTCGTCGCCCTCGGAGTGGCCCTATGGACTGACTGGGTCACCCAGCCGGCAAGCGTTGAAGGCTACGAAAACCTCGGCGAGCTCTTCTACCCTGACTTCGACGATCCGACCCTGGCCAAATCGATTCGCGTTGTCGATTACAACGAACAGACCGCTTCGGCTCGGCTGTTCGATGTCATCTTCAAGGATGGCACGTATCGGATTCCGTCGCATCATGACTATCCGGCTGATGCAACCGATCAGTTGGCCAAGACCGCCGCGTCGGTCATCGGCATCACCCGTGGGGCCCTGGCCAGCCGGGAAAAAACGGACCACGAACGTTTGGGCGTGATCGATCCCTTGGACGACAAAGTCACTAGCTTAAAGGGCCGCGGTCAAAGACTGACGCTGCTGAAGGAATCGGACGAGGCCCTGGCTGATTTCATCATCGGCAAACCGGTCGAGGACCGGACCGACGAATACTACGTCCGCCGTGCCGACGAAATCGAGACCTATCAGGTGGCGCTTCAGATCGACCTGTCGACGAAGTTTTCCGAATGGATCGATCCCGACCTGTTGAAACTCGAACGTGATGATCTGGTCGAAATGGTAGCCACGCGGCCCGCCGTTGACCCCAATGGCCAATACACCGGGGAAAAAAGCAGGCTGACGCGAGCCAGTTCCTCTGACGATTGGAAGCTCGACGGACTCGACGAAGAGACCCAAGAGTTGAAAACCGACGACGTCCGCGAGATGGTCAGTGCGCTGGACGATCTGCGGATTGTCGGCGTTAGGCCCAAGATGCAGGGCATCACCGCCGATCTTGGACTCGATCTGCCTGCGGTGGTCAAACAGAACCCGCAATTGACGCAGCAGTTCATCGGCGGACTCAAACGCGACCTCGGCAATAAAGGTTTCGCGGTCGCTGAGAATGAAAATGGCAGTTACTATCTGGCCTCAACCGAAGGGGAAGTCACCGCGGCCACCCGCAACGGCGTTCTGTATCACCTGCACTTCGGCAGCAGATTCACCGGCACCGAGAAAGAGATCGAAATCGGCAAGACGTCGGACGAAGACGAGAAAGAAACAGCAGAGACGAAGAAATTGGCCGACAAGAAACAGACGGACGGAGACCAGCAGGACGAAGCCGAGGACGCCGAAGACCCGCCCGGTGAGAACGCCAGCCGATTTCTGTTTGTCCGGGTGGAGTTCGAGCCGAAGTCCATTGGCGAGGAACCAGTCGCTCCCCTCGAGCCGAAGAAACCGCCCCAGGTGGAAGCAGCCGAAAAGAAAGAGCAGGAGAAAGCTTCCGGCGACTCGAAACCAGAGGACGGCGAGAAAAAGTCCGACGGTGCCGACTCCGAACAGAATGGCAACACGTCAGAGAACGGCGGCAATGCGGACACCAACCGTACCGATGAAGAAGCGTCTTCGGTCGACGAATCAGACAATGACAATAAAGACGGCGACGACGACAAAAAAGAAGGCGACGACGACAAAAAAGAAGGCGACAAATCAGCCGACAAGCAGCCAGAAAAGAAAGACCCCACAGCCGAGTATGAACAAGCCTTGCAGGAATATAACGAGGCGAAGACCAAGTACGATGGCGATAAACGAGAGTACGACGAAAAGGTCGAAAAAGGAAAAAAACAGGTCCAAGAATTGAACGACCGCTTTCAGGAATGGTACTACGCAATCTCGGTCGACAGCTTCGAGAAACTTCGACTCAGCCGGGCCGATCTCGTCAAGCCGAAAGAGAAGACGGACGACGATAAACCGGGCGCCCCGAACTTCGATCCGGGAAAAAGTTCCGACAATCCGGTCGAGGCGCCGAAGCCACCCACGACCGATTGAAAACGGGGACAACAAGCAGGCCCAAGGCCGAGGGGAATGAGTCACGCTCATCGCGCGATTCGCACCGCCTCGGCCACGTCGATGGCCCCTTCATAGATCGCCCGACCGATAATCGCCCCAACCAGGTTGGGGTGTGTCCGGCTAGTGTCCCTTAAGCGGCGGACATCGCCTAAGGTCGAGACCCCACCGGAAGCGATCACCCTCAAACCCAATCGGGTAAGCTGAATCATGTTGTCGATCGTCCGCTCATCGACGCCTTGCATCATGCCGTCGTTGGCGATGTTTGTGTAGACCACCGCAGCCAGATCCAAGTCGGCGTACTGACGGGCCAGTTGCAGCGCAGATTTTTCGGAAACGTCCAGCCAGCCAGCCGTCGCGACCATCGAATCACAGGCATCCAGGCCGAGAATCACGCGGCCGGGATATTTGCCGGTCATCTCACGAAACCAGTCTGGCTGCTTCAGCGCCTGCGTGCCGACGATGACCCGTTCGGCGCCGATTTCTTCGAGCATCAACGCCATCGACTCTTCATCCCGCACCCCGCCACCCAGTTGACAGGGAATGCCGACGGCCTGAACGATTTGGCGGACGATTTCGTAATTGACTGGCTGGCCTACACGCGCCCCGTCGAGGTCGACCAAGTGCAGCCGTTCGGCTCCGGCGTCAGCCCAGCGACGGGCCATCCGCAGCGGGTCGCCCTCGAACACGGTCTCGCGGTCGTAGTCTCCCTGCTGCAGGCGGACACACTTGCCCCCACGGAGATCGATAGCCGGAAGAATCTGCATCAGACGACTCGAAGTGAAAACTTAAAAACCCAAACCGTTAACTGCCATCCTGAGAGGACCAGTCGAGTACATAAGTCCCGACGGTGCCCGATCAGAAAAACAGACCGTCACAGTGCAGCGAAGTTGCGCAGCAGTTTCAGGCCGACTCGCTGGCTCTTTTCGGGATGAAACTGTGTGGCGAACAGGTTGCCGCGGGAGACGGCGGAGACGAAGCGAACACCGTGCTCGGTTCGAGCCGCGACGACCGCTTCATCCTCGGGAACGACGTAATAGCTATGTACGAAATAGAAATGGGCGTCGATGTGAATCCCCTCGAACAGTTTCGGCCGGCCGGCGACATCGAGGCGGTTCCAGCCCATGTGGGGAATTTTCAAGTTCGGCTCCGGGTCGAAGCGAACGACCTTGCCCGGAATCACCTTGAGCCCCTGCCATTGGCCCTGCTCGTCACTGTAGTCGAACAGTAATTGCAGTCCCAGACAAATTCCCAGAAACGGTTTGTCGGCGGCAATGTGATCCAGAACCGGCCGGTCCAAGCCTTGCTCCCGCAATGCACGAATCGCATCGCGAAAGGCGCCCACGCCGGGTAGCACGAGCTTGGAGGCATCGGCCAAATCAGCCGGATCGTCACAAATGGCGGCCTGCGCTCCCAGTTTCTCGAAAGCTTTTTGCACGCTTCGCAAATTGCCCATGCCGTAATCGACGATTTTGATCATGATGGGATCAGTCAATGAAAGTCAGTCGTTCGAGGGTTTGATTTGCAGAGGCAATGGTATCCCTCAACAATCGGAACGCCAACGCTGTTCGTATCGCATACCGCGGCCTGTGGCCTTTCCTGCCCATTCGTCAGGGCAGCGGCCTGCGGCGCGCCAGCTTCCCTGATCGAGGTCGATCTTTTCACGGGAAAAATGTGTGAGCTGATCGGCCGACGTCCAGACTTCCTGCCACGGCTCCTCGTCGAGGGAAATGCCCAGCAGTCGTTTCACCAACTGCACCAGCAGCAGCGAAAGAGCCAGCATCCCGATGCCGAAGGCCGCCATCGGAACCAACAACGGTCCGATGCAGAAGATCCGCTCGACCCGCGGCCAGATCTGGTTCCAACCGATCAGCACGACTAGCGTGGCCAGACTGAGATAGGGCCCGTAGGGGAATTCGCGGTTCGGTTGAAACATCCAGCGGACGGCAACCCAAACGAGCGCACACATCGGTGCCAAAAAGAAGACGACGACCACCGGCTGCCAGCCGACAAAACTGCCAATCATCGCCATCAGCACCACGTCGCCGAACCCCATCGCCTCGCGTTTGAGAATTTTGGTGCCGATGATCCGGACCGTCCAGACAATGCCTCCCCCCATGACCAAACCGGCCAGACTGACCGCCAGACCGTGCATGTGCGGTGAAGCAACGATCCAACCGGGCGGCGCAGAGGGAGTCACACACCAAATCGGCACCAGCCAAAGCATTCCGTGCGCCACAGCGCCCAGCAGACCGACGGCCATGGCGGGCAATGTCGCACCGTCGGGAATAATCCAGAGATCGAAATCGATGAACGTGGCGACGAGCAGCGCTTCGATGAGGACCATGTGAAAAGCGTACCGCCAGTGCAGCAGCCACATTTGTTCGGCGCGCGGCAACGAACTCGAGCCGTCCCAACCAATTGTCTGCTGCCAAAGATCGGTGAACAGGCAACTGTCGCGGATCGTTGAGCCGGGTTCCCAGGGGACTTCCATCAGATACACGGCTACAAACAGCAACGCATTCAGCAGCTCCACAAGCGGGTAGCGGGCGGAGATGCGAGTCCGGCAGAATCGGCAACGGCCCCGCAGCCACAGCCAGCCGAAAATCGGCACGTTGTCGCGACGTAGAAGCGGCTGTCCGCACTTCGGACAGCGGGAGCTTGGCCAGATCAGCCCGCGAAGCTGATTCCCAAAGGATTCCTCTTGCGGGATGCGGTAGATGCAGACGTTTAGAAAACTGCCCAGGACCGATCCGAGCATGAACAGCCATGTCAGCACGGCCCAGAGGGGCAAATCGAGCAGCACCACAGTCAGTCTCCCTCGAGTCCGACCGGGCCGATGCCGTCGAAAATCAAATCGACGACATTCGCGATGCTCAACCCTGGCGTGTCGATTGTCAGCGTCGCACATTCCCGGTAGAGCGGTTCCCGCTGGGCGAGCAACTGCTCGATTTCACCCCGGCCACCGCCGGTGGTGAGATCGGGACGCCGCTCGGCGGTGCTGCTATCGTGACCGATGCGCTCCGCGAGCACCTCGACCGGCGCTCGCAGCCAGACAACCGATCCGGCGTTTCTCATTTGTTTGCGGCTGGCGGGATTCAGCACCGCTCCTCCTCCGGCGGCAATGACCAGCCGGTCGCCCAGGAACAATTCGGAAAGCACACGCCGTTCCCATTCGCGAAACCGTGCTTCGCCCTCGTCGGCGAAGATTTCGCGAATGGATTTTCCGGCACGGTGTTCGATTTCATCGTCAGCGTCGACCACGTCCCAGCCGAGTCTTGCTGCCAGAGGAACCGCAATCGTGCTTTTTCCGCTTCCACGGTAACCGATCAGGGTAATGACCATTGTCGATCAATTCAGGTGACCAACGTTGCAAGCGACCGTTCCGCCGCACACACGACGAGTCCGGCTGACGGTCCGTTCCTATGTTTTGGGCTCGTTCTGATTGAGTTTTCATTCGGCCGTGATCAACAAATCAACGCCTCAATCAGAACGATCGAAACGCCGAGATCCCGTGTCGAAGGGCGGCCCGCATTGGATCCATGGGAGCTGTCTGGCCGGTAAAAAGTTCGTACTGTACGGCTGCTTGACGCGCGAACATTTCGATGCCGGAAACGGTCGTGCAACCGCTCAGTTTCGCGTCCTTCAGCAACAGGGTGTTCTCGGGGTTGTAAATCGTGTCGAAGACGAGCATGCCTTCCCGCATCCAATTCGTGACAAAGGGTGTCTCGTCGACCTCTGGGTGCATGCCGACCGGAGTGCAGTTGATCAGAATGTCGAAAAACCCGGTGCCGCGATTTTCCCAGAGCAGGTGTTGACAGCCCAGTCTCTCGGCCAGCATAGCAGCCCGGCTGGCTGTGCGGTTACTGATAGTCAGAACGGCTCCGGCGCGAACCAAACCTAACCCGAAAGCGCGGGCGACACCTCCGGCGCCGAGCATTAAGATCTTTTTCCCCTCCAAACCGAAGTCGTTCGGTGAGTTCACCGCAAGGCCGAGTTCAAGCGTTGACAAAGCGGCGTCGTAATCGGTGTTGGTAGCGTTCCAGATATCCTCGCCGTCAAGATAGAGCGTGTTGGCGGCCCCAATCTCCCGTGCGGATTCCGCGCACAGCTCGCATTCTTCCAGCACCGCTTCTTTGTGCGGGATGGTCACGCTGTAACCGCGAATGTTCAGCCATTGGAAGGATTCCAGCGTCTCGGCCAGCAAATCCCGCGGAACTTGAAAGGGGAAATAAACAGAGTTGAACCCCTGGTGCTCGAAGGCTGCATTGTGAATCAGTGGCGAGAGACTGTGGGCAATCGGGTCGCCGAGCACACCGTAAGCTTGTGTCTCGGCGTTGATCTCGTCATACCGGTAGATGTATTTCATTTCATCGAACGACAGTTGACCCGGCGCCAGTTCCCGCTCCTTGCTGAAGGTGGCATAGCTGAAGGGTGAGCCGTACTTGCCGCACAACACGCGGCTGGCAATGCCCAATTCACCCATGCAGAAACCAACGGTCGGCACTTTGGCATCGGCTACGACCTTAAGCAACCGCACGATGTCGCTGGGAGCATTGGCCATCGTCACCAGCTTGATGACGTCGGGATCGCACTGGCAGAGCCGTTCGTGAATTTCGTGGATGTCCTGTGGAGTTTCGTCGAAGTTGTGATGACTGATGATGCGCTTTGTCGAGCCGTATCGTGGGACGAGACCGGCGACGTCGTCTTCAAGATCGACGTATTCCACACCGGCGACAATTGCCGCCCGCAGCAGGGCCAGACGCTGTTCTTCGGAACCCCGCCAGCGCCCGCGGTCGCTCCTGCGACGGCAGGTGACGATGCAGGGAGTCGGCCGGTCTTTCAGCAACCGCGCCAGGTCGGGCACCCGCGACAACCAGTCGATCCGCAGTTCGACCAGTTCCGCACCCTTCTCGGCCAGGGCGCGGTGTTCGAGAATGACCATTTTATGCCGAGTTCGGCCGATGCTGACGCAAATCATTAATCAGGAACAGGGGTTAGAGGTTAGCGCCTTTCATCATGACTTCTGCACGCCTTGCACGCATATTGCGGAGAGTCGAGAGCCAGAAAGATCGACATCGATAGATTCTGGCTCTCCGCTCTTGACTCTTGGCTGCGGCCGATAGGCCGCGTTAATGTTTGAGGTTTTGTTAATCTCACCCCAGTCGTCCGAATTGGCGATCGAGTTCAGCGCGGCTGAGCGTCAGTGCGGTCGGTCGGCCATGCGGGCAGTGATGCGCATTGTCGATCAGATGCCGCTGGGCCAGCAAACTTTCCATCTCTTCGGGCGCCAGTCGGTTCCCCGCCTTGACAGCCGCTCGACAGGCCATCATATGCATCAGACTATCGAGTATATCGCGCCGCGTCGGATTTTTCCCTGGAGTATCGATTTGTTCGGCGACGTCCCGAATCAGGCGACCGTGATCGGCCCGGGACAGGATGGCCGGATAACCGGTCAGCAACAGCGTGTGATTTCCGAACTCTTCGACCCCGAACCCCAGTTGTGCAAGCAACTCGCGATGCTCCAGCAGCAGCGACACCTCGCGGGAGCTCAGCTCAATTGTTTCAGGAACGAGCAACCGTTGCGACTCGACCACCCCCTCCAAGACTCGGTGCCGCAGTTGTTCGTAGATGATCCGCTCGTGCAGCGCATGCTGATCGATCACTGTCAAACCCTGCTCATCCTCGACGACGAGGTAGCAATCCAGGACTTACATGGCACGGTAGGCCCCGGTC
>CAUZTK010000185.1:0-7875 GCA_963582395.1 Planctomycetota bacterium
GCGATAAGCGTACCGAGTGTTCACGTCGGCGAGCTATTTCCGATGATCGCCGCGTCGATGGATAAGTTCGCGGTCATACGTTCGGTGGTAGGGTCCGACGGCAAACACGACAACTTCTAATGCCTGAGTGGTTGGCCGGGAGATTCGCTGGACTCCGTGAGCGGGCGTCCGAGTATCGGCTCGGTTTTGGCCAAGCTGCATGGACCGGTCGATTCGGGTACCCCTCCACCGTTGGGCTGGCACCGAAGACGAAGTACATGCCCTGGTCCAATTCCGGTGGGCCTGGATTTTTGGGAGCCGCTTTCGCGCCGTTCAAACCCGATGAACAGGGAATGGCGAATCTCAAACTGAACGGAATCGACTTAGATCGGCTGCACGATCGGAAGCAGTTGCTACGCAACCTTGACCAGTTGCGCCGTAACTTCGATGCAAACGGTGTTGCATAGGGAATGGATTCATTTACTCAAGCGGCCTTCGACGTGCTCACATCCAGCAAACTTGTCGACGCGTTGGACCTCGGCAAAGAGGATCCGCGAATCCGCGAGCGGTACGGCGACGGAAAGCCCTACGAATACGTGCATGATGGCGCTCCGACGGTAAACGAACACATTCTCATGGCTCGGCGTCTGGTCGAGGCCGGAGTCCGGTGCGTGACGTTGACCTATGGGCGATGGGATACGCACGGCACCAACCACGGGGCGCCCGCGAATAACTTTGACGTCATGCGGACGAACGCACCGAAGCTAGATCAGGCGCTCAGCGTACTTGTGCAGGATCTTGATGAGCGACGCCTGCTGGACGACGTCATGGTCCTGGCCTGGGGCGAGTTCGGGCGAACACCCCGGATCAACAAAAAGGGTGGGCGTGACCACTGGGCTCCCGTCAGTTGCGCCCTGCTTGCCGGCGGCGGAATGCAGACTGGTCAGGTAATCGGTTCGACCAATCGACTCGGAGAATATGCGCTAAACCGGCCCGTCCACATGCAGGAAATCGTGGCGACCACCTATCATAACTTAGGAATCAATCCGCGCTTCGCAACGCTCTCGGATCCCAACGGCCGGCCGCAGTACTTGGTGGATCACCGTGAGCCGATCGCGGAGTTAGTTTGAGTGGCTCAGGATGACTTCATACTCTTCCTTTGCGAGCCGTAGAGTAAAAGTATTGGCTACTACAGCGTAGTAATTGATCGTCGTACGGGCGCAGCCAGCGTCAATCATTTTCTTCCGGCACACCTTCAGTCCCGCGGCGAAAAGTCACGGACCTGAGTTCGGCCATAAAGTTCCCGAACGAAGCGGAACGCGGCCTTGATACCGCAGGTTTTATCCGTCGGATCACCATTCTTCACGTAGTAGCCGACCACGAAATTCCAGTACACAACGATCAGCTCGTTGATCGTGAAGCTGGCATTTTTATCGTCGTGCGGCAGACGGCGGCCGTTGGCCAACCATTTAGCAATCAGCCGGTCGTACTCGGCGATGCTGGTCTTGCTATTGTGCGGTCCGAGATAGTGGCCCCCGCCATTGAGCGTAACGACGGTCTGACCGGTCGGCTTGTGCTTGCGATACTTGGGGACGGGGCGAGATTTGCGCATCGGTGCAGTTCCTGAAAAACCAATCCGGTATGTACCGGATTCGCATCGGGTTTTCAGGCCGCACCGCCGACCGCCGACGGGTACATAACTGCAATGTTCGACCAGACTTATTTCAAGTAGTCGTTACCGGGATCGAACCAGTGGGCCCTTTCCAACGCAGCCAGTGGTCGGCCAGCACGATGGCAACCATCGCTTCAGCCATCGGGACAAACCGGGGCAGCAGACACGGGTCGTGTCGGCCTTTGGTGCTGATGGTCGTCGACTCGCCCCGGATGGTCACCGTCGCCTGCTGGCTCGGCAGGCTACTGGTTGGTTTGACGGCGGCCCGCAGCACGATCGGCATGCCGCTGGTGATGCCGCCCAGCATCCCGCCATGACGGTTGCTCGCTGTCTTGATCGCCGGTTTTTCGCCCTGGGACGACTCGGCATCGGCAACGAACACATCGTTATTTTGACTGCCGCGCATCGTCGTGCAGCCGAAACCGATACCGTATTCGACCCCCAGCACAGCCGGCAAGCTGAACAGCGCTTTGGCCAGATCGGCCTTGATTTTATCAAAGACTGGCTCACCCAGCCCGGCGGGCACGCCGGTGGCCACAATCTCGGCCGCTCCGCCAATGGAATCCTGCTCTCGGCGGACCTGTTCGATAAGAGCGATCATTTTTTCAGCCGCGCTGTCATCGGGACAGCGGACGACGTTTGGTTCTCCGCCAAGCCGCGTTTCGACTTGTTCCAGAGTCACCGCCGACGGATCGGGAATTGCCGCCCGGACATCTCCCACCTGAACGACGTAACCGACAACACGGCCCCCGAAGGCTTCGGCAATCAGCTTCTTGGCGACAACGCCAGCTGCCACGCGGACGGTCGTTTCGCGGGCGCTGGAACGTCCGCCGCCACGGTAATCGCGGAAACCGTACTTAGCGTCGTAAGTGAAATCAGCGTGACCGGGTCGGTATTTCTCCTTGATATCGCTGTAATCGCGACTGCGGGGATCCCGGTTACGGATCAGAATGGCCAGGCTGGTTCCGGTCGTTCGGCCCTCGAAGACGCCGGAGAGGATTTCCGGCTCATCGGCCTCCTGCCGTTGTGTGACAATTTTGCTTTGTCCCGGCCGTCGCCGGTTCAAATCGGCCATGAACTCATCGACGCTGAGCGAAATACCCGGTGGAACCCCGTCGATAATGACGACGTTGCCCGGCCCGTGACTTTCGCCCGCAGTGGTGATGCGGAAAGCTTGTCCAAAAGAGTTACCCGTCATGGATCGATTGTAACCATCCCCGATGAGATTTCACCAGCCGAGAACATTCAACCATTGAACACGCACGGCTAAACACGGCAGCGCTAGCCCGGATTATTTATGAGGTGTTCGCTCGACTAATTCAAGCACGAAGCGCAAGCGAGTGTGCACGGCATGGACTCACTCGCTTGCGCTTCGTGCTTGTATGCGCGGCGTTTTGGACAAAATAGTCGCAACGCCTTTCCACCAATTTGCTTGCGCGTGTTGAGGATCGCCTCATGAATAATCCGGGCTAGTGATGCGTCAAAAGATCCAGTGAGTTTCGGTCGCTGCCAAAGTTGTGGTGACGCCGTTATCATACAGAGTTGGTCGGCCCATCGATCTTGCGGGCCGAAGTGGCCGAGTGACCTCTCTGAAGAACCATGTCCGAGCCGCACGAACAGATTTCCGTCGAGCGCCTGCGGATGGCCGGTTGTCTGGTCATCAGCCTGCTGTTGTTCTTGGTGTGTCTGCTGCCTTTCCTTTTTTTCGAATTTGCCAGCCAGGCCTTGGAGAACTTGCATCTGAGCCGGTCGGCGGCGCTGCTGGTTCTGCTGGGCAGCTTGCTGGGATCGGCGGTGAATATCCCGATTGCCCGGTTTCCGTTGGATGAGGAAGTGTTGGTTCCCATGTTCGGTCCGATCAGTGGTTTGAGCATCTTACCGCGTTTTCAGCGGTTGCGGCAGGAATGTGTGGTCGCGATCAACGTCGGCGGCTGCCTGGTCCCGATGATGCTGGCCATCTGGTTGTTGCGTTTTATTCTGCCCGCTGGGACAGGAGTGGTCGCCGTGCTGCTGGTCGGAATCATGCTCAATTCGGCGATCTGTTATCGGCTGGCTCGGCCGATTCCCAGATTGGGCATTGCCCTGCCCGGTTTTGTTCCGGCAGTCGTTGCGTTGTGCGCGACGCTGGTCGGGTTGGGAAACCCCGACTATGCGAATATCCGTGCGCCGGTGGCGTTTGTGATCGGAACCACGGGACCGCTGCTAGGGGCCGACCTGTTGCATTGGAAGGATTTCAAAACAATCGCCACGGGAACGATCAGCATTGGCGGCGCTGGAACATGGGATGGGATTGTGCTCTCCGGACTGCTGGCGTCGTTTCTAGCCGGCTTGTCGTAGGATGTTGACGGAGAGGGGGAGCGAGGGAGAAAAACTACACATTCTTCACTCTTTCGCCCCCTCTCTCCATCTCTCTTCCTCTCCTCTTTTGGTGCGAACATTCCTCGATGTCCTTGGCCGTTTTTCTGACCATTTTGCGCAGGATTTCGTTGAAAGGGAATTAACGGCCGGGAATAGTGAAACGTAATGGTATCTTTGTCTCGAACCGGCCGTCGCCGTCTACATCTTCGCGAATCATCCCTTCGTGACGTTTCGCATCGATCCACAGTTCCCGATGACCATGACCGTCTTCGAGTTGTTGGACCCACGGTTTCGAAGGCGTCGCCAGATGGTCCCAGAGTTCCACGTGTTCCCCTCTGCGCGGCGGCTCCGGTTGAGGATGAGCCTGCATTCTTCGCGCTCCCCAGAAAACGACCGAGCCGGCCGCCAGCGTCAACACAATCGGCACCCAGTTCACGCCGCCCTCTTCCTGGACACTCTTCGAGAAATCGATCGGCGGGTCGTACCGGGCCGAATCGTCAAACTCAGACGACCAATCATCTGAATCGTCAGACACCTCGGACGGCGTCTGCTCTTCGGTTTCCGAGCGCTCGATGAAATCCTGTAGCCGGGCTGCTGCGAAGCTGGCGACGTCTTCAGGGACAGCCAATACGAATCGGCTAGACCAGTAACCGGAAATCGCATCGAAACTTTCGCGGACCGTGACGGTGACCAGGATGTTTTCCCGCTGCATCAACTCGTGGGCGAAATAGCCGGCTTCCGCTGCGTTCTTGAACCGGGCAACGGGCACAAGTGGACCATCCGTGGTTTCAGCTTCATCGACCTGGTCGGTTGCCGGTTCGGTGTTCCCACCGCTGCGAGTTTGGAGAACATCATCAATCGGCGTAGAACAGAACGGACAATCCTGATGGTCGTGACCAACATTTGCACCACAGTAAGAGCATTGCGGCATGTCTTAACCTTTTCCTAGTCACAGTGTCACAGTTGTGTTCTCATTCACAATTGATGGGCCGGCAAAGGCTTGATCGACAATGACGGAGGACACGCGACCAAAAATCCACAGGCACGGGCGGCTCACCTGCGCCCCAATCAACGACAAGCGGCTGCGCGATTGCAGTTCCGCTGCTCGATGGGGCCAATTCAGCATCCGAATACTTCACTTTCCATCATAAGAGTTCTTGTCGCTGGAAACTACCGCCAATTTTTTCGGGTTTCAGTCAAGGTTGCGGAAAAATGTGCCGTATCCGGCCCGGCCGC
This sequence comes from Planctomycetota bacterium, assembly GCA_963582395.1. Lineage (GTDB taxonomy): Bacteria > Planctomycetota > Planctomycetia > Planctomycetales > Planctomycetaceae > CAUZTK01. Next base: position 5,246 of record CAUZTK010000185.1, read on the forward strand.
ACAACAATTGTGGTCCAACACTGTAGGCGGGACGCCTACAGCACGATGCATCGGTTCCTCCGGCGGACTCTGCTGGTCTGTTCGGTTGCCTTCAATCGGTCGGTATGAGATTCTGGTGCGAGTCGCATGGAGTTGAACCGATGAAAATTGTCGATGTCGAAGTCATTCCGCTTGCGGGGGGGACCGTCGACGGCGGCTGGCCCCAAGGTTATGAGCCAGAAGAGCATCTGCACGCACTCGTCGAAGTGACCACCGACGCCGGCATTGTCGGTTTCGGGAGTTGTTTCACCTCCGGAGAGCTCGTCGCCGCGGCCATGAAGCTGCTCTGGCCGTTGCTGGAGGGCGAATCGGCGGTCGAACCGGAACGCGTCAGCGAGAAGCTGCGGCAATCGACGTTTTGGCAGGGACGGGGTGGCAGCGTCGAACATGCCATCAGCGGTCTCGACATTGCGTTGTGGGACATCATGGGCAAAGTTTGTCGTCAGCCGGTCTCGCGATTGCTGGGAGGAAACTACCGCCAACGCATCAAGCCTTACGGTTCGATCCTGTTCGATGAACCGGACATCCTCAAGGATCGTCTGGAAGAAACCGTCGCACGGGGGTTTCGGGCGATCAAGCTCGGCTGGCGACCGTTCGGCCGACGCAGCCGACGGTTCGACGAACTGCTGGTCCGCATGGCACGCGAAACCGTCGGTGAGCAAGTCGAACTGATGGTCGATGCGGGAGGCAGCGAACAGTTTTGGCCGCACGGTTTGAATTGGGCCCGTGAAACCGCAATCATGCTGGCTGATTACGACATCGTCTGGTTCGAGGAGCCACTGCCGCCCGACGATCTGCAGGGGTACATTGCCTTGACGCGACACTCACCCGTGCCGATTGCCGGAGGCGAAGTGCTCTGTCGACGCCAGTCGTTCTTACCGTGGCTGGAAAACCGGGCCGTCGACATCATTCAGCCGGACACGACCAAGAACGGCGGGCTGAGCGAATCGCGGCGGATTGCCTGGAACGCGTTCGATCACAACATTCAGATGGTATCGCACGGATGGAACACGGCTGTCGGATTGGCCGCCGACCTGCAATTAGCCGCGGCAATGCCGGTAGCCCGCTACGTTGAATACCTCACTCCCTGCGCCTATATCGAGGATCTGACCGTCGAACCATTTGTCCTCGACGCGGATGGTTTTCTGCAAATCCCGGAGAGACCGGGTCTGGGGATCGAGTTGGACCTCGACAAACTCAAAACCCGTTTTCGACAGTAGCCTTTCGTAGCGATCGAAGTGGCCGGACTCGACCACTCGCAGCCAGAATGAGTTTTCAACGAGCTGTTAAACTTTGCGGACCACGATGCGGTTGCCGGCTACTTCGATCACTTCGATCGTACTGCCCTGAACGATGTACGGACCGTCGCTGACGACGTCGCGAAACTCGCCTTCGATCTCCGCTTTGCCGGCCGGCCTCAGATCGGACAGCGCCTCGCCCCGTTTTCCCAGGAACGTTTGTGAGAAACCACCGGCAGCGACGTCGTTGGGCCGTAGACGGGGCTCGTCCATTTTTTCGTGCGTTACCATGCCCGGCGGATGGAGAATCATTTGGTTCAGCAGCGGAATCTGCGGCAGGTACTGGCTCATGACCATCGCCATGCCAATCACGGTGGCCACCGACGCTCCCAACGTCAGCATGGTTCTAGACATCTGCTCGATGTCCCGGTTCGGTTCCAGATTGCCGAACGTCTGGCTGGCCATCACGAGCGAAACAATCAGCAGCAATCCGCCCGAGACGCCGAAGACCCCGAAACCGGGGATGACGAAAATCTCCAGAGCGATGCAGCCGAGTCCGAGCACAAACAGCACGACCTCCAGCCAAGTGGCGGTTCCACCCAGAAATCGGCTCCAGAAAAAGATGGATAAACAGAGCACCGAACAGATGCCGAGAAACCCGGTCATCAGGTGCAGTTCGAGATAGATCAGCGCCACACCGAGCACAATCAACAAAAAGGTGGCGTAACCGGTGTTGAGGACAAAAACGAGTGAATCAAGCCATGTTTTTTGCACGGCTACCAGCTTCATGTCTGCCGGTATGCCGAGTCGCTGTTTCAAGTCGTCCAGATCGTTGACCGGGGCCTGGGCCAGTTTCAGTTCGTGAGCTCGTTCGCCGTTAACGGTGAGGAGATTATTCTCTCTGGACTCAGGAACGACGGGGCCTTCACTCCATTCATCGGGTGGTTGGTCGGCGATTTCGTCCTTAGTCATGTACCAGATCCGACCGGTTTTCGTATGCGACACCTGATAAACCAGCAGATCCTTGTCGGCCATGGCCTCTGCCACTGCGGCCGGTCGATTTTTCTTCTTCGCCAAATCCCTCAAGGTGCCTCGCAGCGAGCTGAGAATCTTTTCCGGAACACGTTCGAATTGACCGCCTGCGCCCGTTTCGATGGGCGCCGCATCGCCGATTTGTGCCTCGGGATGCATATAAATCTCGTCGCAACCGAGGGCGATGATGGCTGCTCCGCTGTAGGCGCCCTTGTAGGTCGTTTTGGGGACGTATGCGACCGTGCGGACCTGCTTCGGATCGAGATTCGCAATGGTGTCGGCCAAGTTGGTGCTGGAAATAAGATATCCGCCCGGAGAATC
>CAUZTK010000186.1:0-7845 GCA_963582395.1 Planctomycetota bacterium
GCCCAGACCGCCGCTGCCAGGCCCTCCGCCGTATCCGCCGCCACCGAATCCGCCGCCACCAAATCCGCCGCCACCGCCACCAAATCCACCACCACCACCACCACCACCGACGGCCTGAGCCCCACCGCCGCCCCCACCACCAGCTTGTGATGCTCCCTCTCCAGGCTCTCCGCCTTGTTTAAGGACGTGGACACCGACGAAAGCTTTCGGCATTTGCACGGTGAGTGGCTTGTCGGTTTTGTTTTCGATGAACAGATTACCGCCTTTCGAATTCTTGGGAATCATTTTGGCGTCGAGCAGGCCCTTCTCGATCCCGGCGAATAGTTCCACCGACTCGGCATTCGGGTCGAATTTCGGATTGGTAATTGGTCTGTTCGGCCTTGTGCGACGAGCCGCCGAGGCGCCGGAAACCAAAAGCAGGGCAACACAGACCGACACAACGCCAAGGTGCCGGGCGATGCTCGAAACACGAATACGCGACGTCTTCATGGCGATTCCCTTTTTAAACAGCTAATAGAGACCTAACGATCGTCCGGACCTACCTGCCCATCGACAGGCAACTCCGTCCAGAGATGGGATGTTCTACCTTAGGGTCCGCAAATAATTCCGGTAACGGACAGCTTCTCTGAACGTCTCTCTCTAATATTAACGCAAGGGAATGACTGGAATCAACAAGAACTCGCTGTCGGCCGGGAATTTTCCGAACGGAAATGAGATCGAAAACTGGGAAACTCAAACCGTTAACTGCAATCAGGAGGGAACTACAGATGATGTGGAAAAGAGTTCGCGAGAAAATAAGTTTATCAATTTCGCGACAACAGAAATCCAAAATATGAATCTGAAATGTGTAGACGTCCGGTGGTTTTGAAGTTTCAAACATTTGTATTTTGAATTTGTTTCATGTTTCGGAGCAGAAAATCCATCAAGTTTTTTTCGCGGATCCAAAGTACCCAGCAGGTTGACTTGACCCGCGACCCTCGTCCGATTCAAGATGGTGCCTTCATGTTGTGCCCGATTCCTGTGGAGAACACTTGTTCGTTTCGGGCCAGCAAGTTGTTGTTGCCGTTAGTGCGAGGAGCTTCGCATGTTGGTCCAGTTTGGCTCTTGCAGCGTGGAACTCGTGCAGGGCGATATCACCCTCCAAGACGTGAACGCGATCGTGAATGCGGCGAACTCGCGACTGGCCGGTGGTGGCGGGGTTGACGGATCCATCCATCGCGCGGCCGGTCCGACGCTGATGGAGGAGACGCGGCGCCGATACCCCGAGGGGTGCCCGACGGGAGATGCCGTCGTCTCCGCTGCCGGAAACCTGCCGGCCCAATACGTCTTTCATGCTGTCGGTCCGGTTTGGAGAGGCGGTCAAACAAGCGAACGCGAACAACTGACTTCGGTGCTGTGGCGCTGCCTCGAATTGGCCGTCGAACATGATTGCTCGTCGATTGCCTTTCCAGCCATTAGCACGGGCGTTTACGGATATCCGCTCGACCTGGCCGCGGAGGCCTCTCTGAGCGAAGTCCGCAATTTCCTGAACAAGCACGGCCGACCGGAACTGGTCCGGTTTGTTCTGTTCGGCGAAGGTGCTTACGGGGCTTTTGCGCGAGTGTTGGAAGAGATGGCCGAGTAACTCGCGGTCCGGCATTCTTGAACGCGGCTGATTCACCGGTTCCAAGATGCCGCCGCCGACAGCAATTTTTCTACGAACCGCCGAACGATGTTCTCCCCCGACACTGGCGGTTGCGTATGCTGGAACCAGAAATCCGAAAGTTTACCGCGTCCGACGGCTATCGATTCCACTACCGACGGTGGCGAACCGGTGACGCACCGCCGCGCGGTTACGTTGTCGCGCTGCACGGAATCCAAAGCCATTCCGGCTGGTACGAGTTCTCCAGCAACCGGATGGCCCAAGCGGGTTACGAAGTCTGTTTTCTCGACCGGCGGGGGTCAGGACTCAACCAGGAGTTTCGCGGTCACTCGCCACATCCCGACCGGCTGGTCAACGACGTGGTTCAGTTTCTGACGGAACTCCAAGATCGGCGAAACCGCGAGGCACCGGACGGCCCCGTGATCCTGTTGTCGGTCAGTTGGGGATGCAAGCTCGCGGCTGTCACCGCGGTACGAAGATCGGAAACGATTGATGCCTTGGCGCTGCTTTATCCGGGAATTTGTGCGAAGATTCAACCCCGGTGGGACCAGAAACTTCGACTGGATTTTGCAAGCTGGCTCGGCATTTCGCGGCGCACGGTTCCGATTCCCCTCGGCGACGCCGCGCTGTTTACAGGTGAACCGAAATGGCAGGAGTTCATTAAAAATGATTCGCTGGCGTTGCACCGGATGACCGTTTCGTTGATTCAGTGCAGCCTCGAACTGGACCGGATGAGTGCTCAATCGCCGGCGCGAATCCGTTGTCCGCTGCTACTGATGTTGGCCGGCAAAGACCGCATCATCGACAACGCCGGCACCCGACGCTGGTTTGAGCGTGTTGCGTCCACCCGGCGGCAGCTGATCGAATACCCCGAGGCACAGCACACGCTCGAATTCGAACCGAACCGCGATCGGTTTGCCGACGACTTGATCGGCTGGCTCGATTCGGTCCGGGAAGATTGCTGAAACGGGTGCTTCGAAGTAGTTTCAAAACGTCGGAATGCGGTTCCTTGGGGAAGCCGAAGCTCCTGCTGAGCCGCCACAGTCGGTTTGTTTTGCAAACCATCTTGTCTGGCTGATTGATAGTGACGGTGATGTTGCGTTGGAGCTAGAATTGACCGAGAGTTCCTCGAGGATGGTTCGCCTGTGTGCACAACGTTTCAGAAGGAGCATTCAATGATGAAACGGCTATCGGTCTTGGTCATGTTGATGTTCATCGGCGCGTGGCCAACATTGGAGACGATTGCCCTTGGCTTCGACGAGCCGAAAAAAAATATCACCACTACAGCAGAACGTCAATCCGACAAGCCTGATGAAAGTTCCGACAAGCTCGTCCCGTTGAACAAAATGGGAACTGTGCTGCTCGATGTCCAAGGAAAGCGGGTCCTGCTGAAAACGATGGTCGTGCTGCGGGAGGGGCTGTTGGAAATGCTGGTCTGCAAGAAGCAGACGAAAGAGCACGAATCGATCCTCTCGGTCGACGCCCAAGCCTACGCAATCCATGCGGGGCTTGTGGCCATCGGTGCCGAGTCGGGTAACACGGCGGGCTTCGATACAGAATTTCGGCCGCCAACCGGACAACGAATTGACATCTTCGTGCAATGGAAAGACAAGGACGGTCGGCTGCAGCGCGTCCCGGCACAAAACTGGGTCCGCTACGTGAGCCACCGGTTCTATGCCGCTCCGCTGAAGCGAATGCCGCCCGACCTAGCCATCCCCGAGGACAGCGAACTGTATTACGACAAGAAAAATCACGAACTGAGTTGGTACGGGCCGATGACTGCTGCGCAACGCGAAAAACTGCTGTCTCTAAGCCAAGATAAAATGTACCGACGGGCGATCTTGTCCTATTTTCGGCGCAGTCAGCCCCGTCAAATGGGCACCTATTGGGTTTTCGCCGGCAGCATTCTGAAAGTCGACCCAACCACCGACAAGAACCTTTACTACGCCGAGGGCGGCGACGTGATCTGCGTGGCCAACTTTCCAACAGCCATGATCGACGTCGCCGGCGAAAGCACCTCCAGTGGTGAAAGCAATCTGTTGTTTGAACCGTACACCGAGCGAATCCCACCACTCGACACGGAAGTCACGGTGGAGCTTATTCCGCGGTTCAAAAAAACGAGGGTCGAAAATCCAAGAACATCTGGGCCAGGGGCTTCGGCCCGGGAAGTTCCCGATAAATAGTTGCGTTTCGCAGGCTTTTACGGCCGGCTATGCCGCCAGCGGCAACTTGTCCTCGGGAACTTCAGCAGTTCACAACGCCATCCAGAACGTTCGCCGTCAACAATGATCGCGAAAACTGGGTAGAGCGTGCTGCCTTCGTGAAGTGGCCGGGCGACGAAGGTTTTTTCGCGCACATGGCTTTCGCGTGCCGCACCGGTTCTACGCTGCGCAGCAGAATCGCTCAGCCATATACGATTGCAGGGCCGATTCTATAGGAATCCGATGGGAAACCGTTCGGCCAAGTAGCGGTACGGCCAATCGTTGTCGGCATCTCCTGCTGATCAGATCTTTTCAGAACGCGATCCACGACCGATTCGGATTCACCTTTAGCCCGGATTATTCATGAGGTGTCCGCTCGACTAATACAAGTACGAAGCGCAAGCGAGTGTGCATGGAATGGACTCACTCGCTTGCGCTTCATGCTTGTATGCGCGGCGTTTTGGGCAAGATAGCCGCAACGTCTTTTTACCACTTTGCTTGCGCGAGTTGAGGATCACATCATGAATAATCCGGGTTAGTACAGGACGCCGTTCGGTCGTCACGTCAAAATCGCGGTTAAAACGGTTCCATTCCATAACAACAAAGGTCGACGCATGATGTGCTCGCAGCCGGAGAATTACCGCTTTACGTCGGCATGGCGACGCAATCTCGTCTCCGTGGTTGTTTCAGTCGCAGCGCTGGGTCTGCTGTTCTATCAGATTTTTCCCACAGACTTCGGCACCGAAGCGAAGAACATTGAGATTGAGGTCTACTCGTTGCCGATCGGGTCGCTGCCCATTGTCCCGGCCGTTTACTCCTCGGTTTCGGGTTCGGCGCAGGCTGCCATCGCCGACAAACCGCCGCGAACCTTGTCATCTGCCGCCGACTCGGTCCCGACCGGCAAGTTGGCGTTGTTGATGAACCTGCTGTTGCTGGAGCGGGGACAGGCCCGGCTGGCCGAAGTCGCCGACTATACGGCAACGTTCATCAAACAAGAGCGGATCGGAAACGAGATCAGCCAACCGCAGGTGATGCGGCTGAAGATCAGGCACCAGCCGTTCAGCGTTTATCTGAAATGGCTCAGAGGCGACAAGGGCCGCGAAGTGATCTACATTGCAGGCCGAAACGACGGCAACTTGCTGGTACACGTGGGTGGCTGGAAAGCCCGATTGTTGCCGACCGTCAAGCTGGATCCGAACGGCTCGCTGGCCATGCAGGAATCTCGGCATCCGCTCACCGACATTGGGCTGCTGGAAGTTGTCCGGCGGAGCCTTGGTTATCGGCAGCGCGATCTCGATGCCGAGTCTGGTGTCCGTTGCCAGATGCTCGACAATCAGACGTTCGACGACCGCGATTGTTACTGTTTTACGACCGAGTACGACGATTCGTCGTTGTCGGAAGGTAATCGAAAAACGGTTGTTTATCTCGACAAGGAAATGTCGCTGCCGGTCTCGGTGACAAACTACGGCTGGCCGCCGGCCGGTGAACAATTCGACCCGGCCCGGCTCGACGAAATGACTCTGATCGAAGCCTACAGCTACTCGAACATTGAGTTGGACCAGCAGCTAACCGACATCGACTTCGATCGCAACAACAAGAAATACCGGTTCCGATAATCAGAGGATCCCGTCTCGCAACGTGGGTGGGTTGGATCGCCGATCTGGCTACAGCTTCAGGTGCTCGATGGCCGCGGCCGGCGGCGTCACGTAGCTGAGATAGAATGGACCGAACTCGGCGTAGACGGCGCTGGCGCGGTCGAACCGCATTGTGTAGACGATCTCCTTGATGTGCTCTGGAGCTCGCGACCACAGCGTCACCCCCCATTCCCAGTCGTCGAAACCGGTCGCAGCTGTGATCAGTTGCGAGACGCGGCCGGCGAATTGCATGCCGGATATGGCGTGTTCGGCCATCATCTGGCCGCGGCTGCTAAACGGCTCGATGTACCAGTTGGCCGCTGGATGACGGATTTTGTTCATCGGATAAAACGAGGTGACCGGCAGCTCGGGGAAGTCGGGATAGAGCCGCTGCTTGTTCATCATCGGCAGCCGCTGGCGATACGCGTTCACCTTCGCCTCGAAAGTCGGGTCAGACGGATCGGTTCCCTCGCGTTTGAGTCTTTCGGTATATTGTTCGAGGGTCGGTACATATTCCGAGATTTCGCTGATCGAGACAAAGGAATAAGCCGGCGCCAATGCGGGGCCGAACGTGCTGCAACGAATCGATTGCGTGACCGAATCGATCACCAGGGGATCGGCGTCCATCATCATCAGGCCCAAATCGGCCCGCTGACCGGAAACGACCGAAGTCTGCAAACGCTTTGGTGCCCCGTCGCGGCTGGGGTCGAGAATGCTGGCCAATTCCTCGCGTCCCCGCTGCCGGTCGGCCTCGGGAATTTGGTTCAACTCCTTTTGATTGACCGTGTAATACATGTGCAAACAGTGCCAGCCCTCGCTCATGCGAATGGTCGGTTCTGGCAGTTGGCGGGCGGCATGGGGAGCTGGGTTCACGGTCGTTGACCTTTGAAACGAGTCTCGCGTTCTTGTTTCTGAGACCCACGTTTTCAGTGGGAACACCCGTTGGCGACGCTCAGTGACGTCGGGCGCTGATTGTAGAGAAACCGGCCGGTCTGGCAAACCGAAGGCCGGTCGTCGACCGAGACTTTTGGCGAATTTGAAACGCTTGTATTTGAGTCCACTCTGACCGATACTGCGTGTCGGCCTGAAGTGCATAGAATGGCGGCGTTTTGAAAAGGGTGCAGACGTGACCGGTCGCGAGGAACAAATCGACGAATTCGAGTCGATGTTCCGGCGGGCCGAGCGCGAACCGTTCGTCTTTGTCGACGTCCCCATCAATTCCGTCGCGCTGGTGACCGACGGAACCGTCACCGAGGCGGAACAGCAGAAAGCATCGCTGCTGCGGTTTTTGCCAGGACTCGAAGCGGCCGAAACGTGGCGATTGATTGTTGAGACCGACTATGCCAACGTCGGCGAACTGTCGCAGCGCATCGGCGAACGACAAACCGATCTGATTGTGACGTACCGGCATTTGCAGGAGAAAGCGTTGGTGCCGCAACATAGTCTGGGCGTCTATCTCGACGTCTTGACTCAGACGAGCTTGATCCCGGTGCTGGTGCTGCCCGGCACGGCGGCCGAGCCGGCATCGTTCGGAGAACGTTCGTGCAAACGTGTGATGGTCGTCACCGATCACATTTCGGGTGACAACCGGCTGATTCATTACGGCGTGCGAATGTGCGCCGCCGGCGGGTCCATCTGGCTCTGTCACGTTGAAGACGACTCGGTTTTCATTCGCTACATGCAGGCCATCGAGCGAATTCCGGAAATTGAATCCGACCGGGCTCGGGAACTCATTGGAAATCAACTGTTGAAGGAAGCCGGCGATTTCATCGAAACCTGCATCGGCGTGCTGCACGAGCAGGGTCCGAACATTTCTTATCAGTCGTTGGTGACGCAGGGCCACCATCTGCGCGAATATCGAGAGCTGATCGTCGGAAACGACATCGACCTGCTCGTCACCAACACCAAAGACGAAGACCAATTGGCCATGCATGGAATGGCCTATTCGCTAAGCGTGGAAATCAACGACGTGGCCCTGCTGCTGCTGTAAGCTTTCGGAAGTCGAAACGCTTTCGAGCAGTTGGCGAATGGACTCAGGAGGAATCAAAGCCATGTCCAGCGGATGGTTGTTACTACTGGCCCAGGGTGCCGAGTCCGCCGAGACAATCGCCGAACATGCCGAGCATCACGTCCAGCCCTGGGTAACTGGCCTGTTCGCCATCCTGTTGGTGGCGATGATCACGGCCTTGGCGTTCGAAGAGAAAATCCACGCCAAGAAGTCGATCATCGTGGGCAGCGTTGCCGGCCTCTGCCTACTGCTGGCGACAATGTTGCATCTGCTCTCGTTCGGCAAAGTTGTCCTGCCGGGCGGATACGATTGGTCGAAGCATCTGCTCCTGCCCCATGCCGAGCAGATCGATCTGCCGGT
>CAUZTK010000187.1:0-7831 GCA_963582395.1 Planctomycetota bacterium
TCGTTCGAGAAACTCCTTCTTGGAGGTAGAACTTCTCGACTTCCAAGTTGCTGGCCTTGTAATTCTCAAGCCGCTCTTGCCAATCCAAATAGTCGTCGAGGTCGATCGCTGGACGTCCCATATCATGTCTCCCAAAAGTGCGATGTTCCAGCACTCAAGCCTACACGACCTGATAAGTATGGATCTGCCGCGCGCATACATGTTCGTCGCTTTGCAAAGGCGTCTGTGGTACATCCCGAAAAACAATACTCAACCGAGGGGAACCGCAATGCTCGGCAGTCAAGCCATCGCGCAGATTCTGAAGATTGAAGGTGTCGAACACGTTTTCTGTTTTCCCTTCACGCCGATCATCGAGGCGCTGGCCGATTGTGGCCCGGCAGGAACGTGTCGCCGAGAACATGGCCGACGGCTTTTCACGAACGACCAACGGCCGGCGAATCGGTGTGATGACCGTCCAGCAAAGCGCCGGGGCTGAGAATGCGTTTGCGGGCATCGCCCAAGCGCAAACCGATTCCAGCCCCCTTCTGTTTCTGCCGGGACATCCGGGCCGGGACCTGGTTGGGGTGCGTCCCACCTTCGACGCCATCCGAAATTACGCCGGGACCACCAAGTGGGCCGATATGATTCCCTCGACCCGCGCGGTCCCGGAGCGAATGCGGCGGGCCTTCACGCTGCTGCGAAGCGGTCGGCCGGGACCGGTGATACTCGAAATTCCCGTCGACGTCGCTGCCGAAGAACTCACCGAGTCGCTCTCCGCCGGTTCGTCCGCTCTACAGCGGCGGCGACCCGGATGCCATTCGCGACGCGGCCAAGCTGCTGCTGGCCGCCAAACGTCCGATGATTTGGGCCGGACAGGGCGTCCTTTATGCGGGCGTGTCAGAGCAACTGACGGCGCTGGCAGAATACCTCGCTGCACCGGTCATGACGACCCTGCTGGGAAAAAGCGCGTTCAACGAACGTCATCCGCTGGCGTTGGGAACCGGACTCCACAGCCGCACGACGATGGTCACCGATTACATCCAGGAATGCGACGTAGTGTTTGCCATCGACGCGAGCCTGACACGGACCATCTTCGCCCCGCCGATTCCTCTCGGAAAGAAGATCATTCACGCCACCGTCGATCCGAACGATATCAACAAAAATTATTCGGCCGACGTCCCGATCCTCGGCGATGCCCGTTTGGTGTTGACTCAACTGCTGACGGAACTACGATCTCAGCACGGAGAGTCCGGCCGGCCCGAGCGGGCCGACTTGGAAGCGAATCTGAGCTCAATGCGGGCGCGCTGGCTGCAGCGCTGGACCCCCAAACTCACGACCGACGAGGTTCCTATCAACCCGTACCGGGTCATCGACGATCTGATCAAAACAGTCGATCCGCAAACGACGATCGTCACTCACGACTCCGGCAGTCCTCGCGATGAGATCGTTCCTCTGTACGAGCCGGCGACACCGCGGGGCTATCTCGGCTGGGGTCACTCGACTCAGCTCGGATTTTCGCTGGGAGCAGCCATGGGCGCGAAGCTAGCCGCCCCCGAGAAGCTGATGGTGACGTTCATGGGAGACGCGGCGTTCGGTATGGTCGGTATAGACGTGGAAACGGCCGTCCGCGAGCAAATCTCGATCCTGATCCTGTTGGTAAACAACTCGGCCATGGGCAACTATCAGATGTATATTCCCAAAGCGACAGAACGCTACGGCACGATGTATCTCACCGACAACTATTGCGACGTAGCCCGCAGTCTCGGCGCCTTCGCGGAACGCATCGAGCAGCCAGCCGAGATTATCCCGGCCCTCGAACGGGCAATCGAGCAGGCCCGTGAAGGCCGGCCGGCGTCGCTGGAGTTTATCACCCGCGATGGCCGTTTCGAAGAAGCAGCCGTCGTCGCCGGGTTGTTGTGATTGGGTCGCCGCTGCTCTGCTACTCTTCAGACGAGTTCGGGAAGCGGCTGGCCCTCGTCAATCAGGTACTGCGGGCGGCCCCGCTGATCGACGAGAGTCGTCTCCAGCGCGTCGATGCCGAGATTGTGATATAGTGTGGCCATCACTTCTTTATACTGCACCGGCCGCGAGACCGCAGCAGCCGCATGACGGTCGGTCGCTCCGATTACCTGACCGACGCGCATGCCGCCGCCGGCTAGAAATGCGGGGCCCACCCTTGGCCAGTGGTCGCGTCCGCCTTTTTTGTTGATCCGTGGCGTGCGGCCGAACTCGCCCCAAGCGACGATCGTCACATCGTCGAGCATGCCTCGTTCATCCAGATCGGTGACCAACGCGTACAGTCCCTGATCGATGGTGGGCGAGACCTGCCTCAGCCGCGGGAAATTCTTCGAGTGCGTATCGAAGTCGCCGATCGAAATGCTGACGCAGCGCACGCCCACTTCAATCAGCCGCCGGGCCAGCAGCAGCTTCCTGGCTGACAGCGGGCTTTCGGCGGTGGCAAACCGATCTTCAATCTTATCGAGCGACGGCGTGTACCGCTCGAGCATCCGCGGATCCTCTTGGCTGAGATCCATCGCGTCGGCGAACCGTCCCGAAGTCAGAATGGACGTCGCCTGCTGGGTGAAACTGTCCATCGCGTCCATCATGCCGCTGGCGTCCACCTCGCGGCGAATCTGATCCAGGCCGGCCAGCAGTTGCGTGCGATTCCGCAGCCGATCGAAGTTGAGGCTGGCGTTCAAAGTCAGGCTGACGCTATGGTCGGCACCCAGCGCGGCCAGCTCCTTTTTCATGCCCGTTTCCAACGGCCGGGCGAACATCTTGGAAATGTCGGGACGAAACGGTGAGTAGGAAGGTCCGAGAAAGCCGGGCCGGGCGCTGTTGCGCACCAATGGACGTCCCTGCATCAAATCGACAAACGACGGAGCGATGTCAGCCGACGAGCCGCGGAGCTTGGCGATGACCGACCCCATGGCCGGCCGGCCGCCAATCGAACGGAGGTCCTTGGACGCAAATCCGGATTGGCTCTGAAACCCGTTGTGCGCGCCGGCCGACCCGACCAGCGAGCGGATGAACGCAAATTTGTCGGCAACCGACGCCAGCTTCGGCAAGAGTTCGCTGATTTCGAAACCGGGCACCTTTGTCGAAATCGGCAGGAACTCGCCGCGAATTTCGGACGGCGCCAACGGCTTCAGGTCAATCATGTCCATCTGGGGCGGACCACCGTCGAGGTGAAGATTGATGATCGCCTTGTTCGACGAGCCGATGCCTGCCGCTGCTTCCGCACGCAGCAGGTTGGCCAAAGTCAATCCGCCGAACCCCAGCGCACCGGCTGTCAGAAACGTTCTGCGGGTAATGCCGTCACAGTGTTGGAACTTACCGCCCAGCAACGAAAGCATGAAGATTCTCCTCGAAGCCGCGTCCGAAACACGCATCCCGTCCCGTTCGCAAATAGTACGGTTCCAAACGAAATCTCCGGACCATCTCTCTTATCGGTGACCGGGTAACATAAGCATGTCTTGATTTGGCAAAAAATGCAACCGATCTTTGGAGATTTGACGTATAAGCTGATGAGTCGAGGGTCCAGAGCCAGACAGGCCTGCTCGCGGATTCTTCTTCTGGCTCTGGACTCTCGACCCTCGACCCTCCTATCAGATATGCTGGCTGTGCTTGGAGAAGACAACCGTGACGCAGCCACCCCATCAAAACCAAAGCGAGTCGGTCCCTGCCCAGTTGGGGTTATGGGACGCCGTCAGCATCATTGTCGGCATTGTGGTCGGTGTGTCGATCTTTCGTGTGCCCGCCATGATTTTCAGCAACGTCGAGGGGCCCTGGCAAGGGATGGGGGTTTGGGCTATAGGCGGACTGCTGTCGCTGGTGGGCGCGCTGTGCTATGCCGAACTCGCCACCACGTACCCCCGCTCCGGAGGCGACTACGTCTATCTCACGCGCGCCTACGGCCCGCTGGTGGGTTTTCTGTTCGGCTGGGCGCAACTGGTTGCGATTCTGACGGGCAGCATTGGAGCGATGGCGTACACGTTTTCCGATTATGCCGTTACGCTGTTTGAGTCAGATGCAAGCCTCGGTGTGTGGTTGGCAGTGGCCGCAGTGTTGGTGTTGACGCTGATCAACCTACTCGGAGTCGTTGCCGGAAAGACCACTCAGAACTTGCTGACCGCGGCCAAAGTCACAGGTTTGGTGGTCATCGTCGCCGCGGGATTTCTTTGGGGTGGTTCCGCATCGCTGCACGCAAGCCAACCGATGGAAGGTCCGGGTTTGGGTCTGGCGATGGTCTTCGTGCTGTATGCGTTCGGCGGTTGGAATGACGCCGCCTTTGTTGCCGCCGAGGTGCGAAACCGTCAACAGAACATTCCACGCGCGCTCATCTTGGGGACCAGCGGAATCACGTTGATCTACCTGCTGACCAACGCGGCCTACCTGTTTGGACTAGGATTTGAAGGGGTCCGTGCCTCAGCGGCTCCCGCAGCCGACCTTCTCAAGAACTTGATTGGCGAGTGGGGGTCCACGGGAATGAGTCTCTTGGTGATGATCTCGGCGTTGGGAGCCATCAACGGTTTAATCTTCACCGGCTCGCGGATCTACGCCAGCTTGGGCAACGACTATGGCTTGTTCGCCTGGCTCGGTCGTTGGCATCCACGGCTGGGTACGCCGATCTGGTCTCTGTGTACCCAGAGCGCGGTTTCGGTTCTATTAATTGCTGCCGTCGGCACGCAATTCGGACGCAACGCAATTGACAACGTGTTGATCCGAATCGGTCTGGGTTCTCTTCCTTGGCAAAACTATCACGGTGGGTTCAATACGTTGGTGGCTGCCACCGCCCCCGTCTTCTGGTTCTTCTTTCTGCTGACTGGCCTGTCGCTGTTCGTCCTGAGAGTCAAGGACCGGCACGTGCGACGCCCCTTCTCTGTCCCGCTCTTTCCCATCGTCCCCGTCGTCTTCTGCCTGACGTGTACATACATGCTTTTTTCGTCCGTGATGTACGCCCGGTCTTTGACGCTGCTGGGATTCGTTCCCGTGTTGCTCGGATTGCCGCTGTACGTCATCAGCCGGAAAAATCCGAGCGTCGGCGCAGATCAACCCGTCTGAACCGCTGCGTAGCAAATGCCACAAATTTCATCGGGTTCCCGTTGAGGGGAGAACGATTTCCTGGCAAAAAGGGTTCAGCCAAGTAGGTCAGGCATCTGGATACCTGACCTTCGACGTCAGGGAACAGGTTTCGAATACCTCAAGGCGCGATGAAGCGGGCCTCGTGATGCAACTCACGACGTTGACCTTCAACCGACATTCGAAAATCTTCCCCCGCTACGAAAGTCAGGCACAGGGTGCCTGACCTACCCGACTGCAAGCGGGCGGCTCAATATGCGGCGCACCGACCGGAGATGAGCAGTTCGGCACGAAAACTCAGTGGCCGCTATTTACGTCCCGCCGGACGAGACGGCCTGCCGCAACTGCTCCGCAATTTTCTTAAAGACCCGGTCCCAGTCGCCGCGTACCGTCTGCCGAAACAGCCGCATGCTGGGGTACCAGGGGCTGTCGCTGCGATCGAGCATCCACCGCCATTCGGGAAGGTAAGAAAGCGCAACCCAAACGGGCACGCCGAGCGCTCCCGCCAGATGCGGGATGGCTGTGTCGGAGGTCACAACCAAATCGAGTTTCATCATCACGGCGGCGGTGTCCATGAAGGCCCCCGAGCTCTCGTCGAAGTCGTCCCCGAGTTTCTTGACGGGTAACTGCCCGGCCACTTCCTGCAACTGATCGACGCCGTCGCCTTTCTGTAGACTTATTAGACTGACGCCTGCGATGCCGGCCAGCGGCGTGAAATGCTTGAGCCGAATCGAGCGATCGCCGTCCTGGCGAAACTCGGGATTGCCCTGCCAGCAAATGCCGACTTTCAAGCCGTCGACGGCGGCAAGTTCTTGCTTCCAGCGTTCGACCAGTTGCGGATCGGCGAAAATGTAGGGCAGATCGGCGGGGATGCTCTGGGATGTTGTTTTCAGAATCCGCGGCAGGCTCAGCAGCGGCGCATGAACGTCGAATTCAGGCAGGTCGTCCCCCTCGACGATCAATTGATCGATCCCGGGACAGCGGGACAACAGCCGCGTTAGCGGCTTCTGGCAGTGAACGATCACTCGGCCAGCGTGCTGCTTGACCAGCGGTGCATAACGCATGAACTGAAACGTGTCGCCGAAACCCTGCTCGGCATGCAACAAGATCGATCGTCCCTGGAGCGGTGAACCGTCCCAGCGCGGTTTTCCGTAATCGGTCTGCGGCTGGCCGAGGGTTTCAGACCGGCGGTCATATCCCGTCCATCCGCCGGCGAAGTCCCCCTGCAACAATTTTGCCGTCCCGAGATTGAATTCCGCCAGTGGAAATTGCGGTTGCAGCTCGAGCGCTTTACGAAAACAGTCGCAGGCTTCCTCAAGCCTCCGCAGCGATTTCAGCGCCGTTCCCAGATTGTTGTGGCCTTCGGCATATTGGGGGTTGATGGTGATCGCGCGGCGGGCCGCCGAGACCGCCTGTTCAAGACGTCCCTGCCGCTCGTAGACGTAACTGAGATTGTTGTGGACCTCGTGATAATCAGGTCTCAGTTCGAGGACCCGCTGGAAAACCTCGATGGCCTCGTCGAACTTCTGCTGCCGGACGAGCACGAAACCCAGTTGGATCTGGATATCGAGGTTTTCGGGATTCCGCTGGGCCACGTTCCGATAACAGTTCTCGGCTTCACTCCACTTAGCTTGTTGGCGGAGAACATTGCCAAGTGTATAAAGGGTTTGTGTGTCGTCTGGTTTCAGATGAAGCCCGCGCCGGTAACACTTTTCGGCGTCGGCAGACAGGCCACGATCTTCCATCAGCGCGCCGAGATTAAACAATGCCTGCTCGTAGTCCGGATTGGACCGCAAGGCCGCTTCGAACGCGCGGACCGCCGGTTCCCATTGACCGAGTGCCTTGTAGGCAACCCCCAAATTATTTTGGAGATCGGCAACGTCAGGCTGCGCTGCGGCGACCAGCCCCAACAGCTTGATGCATTCTTCGAAGCGTTCAAGCTGCAACAGCGCTGTGCCCAGCAGGTATTGAGTCTCGATATCGTCCGGCTGAGCTTCGAGGACTTGTCGGTAGAGTGACTCTGCGGCCTGCAACTGGCCCGCCTGATGGTGCCCCACTGCCTTATCCCGTAGCCTTCGCAACTCGTCCGTCAATTGATTCTCCTTTGCCGATCGTGGAAACTGGATCCGATTCTGACCGGAGCGTCGCCGCTTGACCAGTGAGCGACGCCGCTTGCGGCTCAGCGGACGATCGAGGCATTCCGTTGATTCAGCCGGCGGATCTCATCGATTTGATGTGCTTGTATTTTGACGTGCTTGTACCAGGAGGAGTTGTGCCAGCCCTGATCTCCTGTTTGACGAACAGTTATTTCCGCTTCGGCGCGCAGGTGGCGATTGAGTCTCTGCCGAGCGCAGGCATTCATCACATCGAACTGCCGATTCGCACGGCGGGTGTCGAATCTATGTTCAAGGACAAGCCTCTGGTCACCACCGAGTCGAACATGAACGACCTCAAGACCGTCGACCGGTTGCTGGAAAAACACCGCGTCCGTGTTTCCAGTTGCACGGTCACCGGTGGCGACCCGCTCGACCCCGAGGTGTTGGCCCTCACGAAGCGAAAGTTGGATCTGGCGAGTCATTTCGGCGTTGCTCGGGTGGTGGGCGGTGCGGGAGAAGCCGACGATCCTGCATCGCTCGAAATTCTTTACCGGCAGCACCGCGAAATAGGCGATTATGCCGGAAATTTGGGCATCACCTATTGCTTCGAGACGCATCCTGGCATCTGTCAGGATCATTACGGAATGCTGGAAACGATGCAGGCGCTCGACCAT
>CAUZTK010000188.1:0-7730 GCA_963582395.1 Planctomycetota bacterium
AGCGGGTCTATTGCAGTAACGCCGAAAAAGGTGGAGCGTGCCCGGGTCAGCAAAGCGCCGAACGTAGCAGATTGATTTTCGGTTTTCAAGCAAAAGGATTTGCCTGTGACATCGAAGTCTGTTTTTCAAGCCACCGTAGACATCATGGTTGGCCCAGTCACTCAGGGCAACGTGGGTAACCCTGTCGGTCAGTTTTGAATAACCTGACGGGGCAGAGCCACAAACGGGAGGCCTGCTCCAATGACTGGGGCTGCGAAGACGTCCCAACATTCATGTGTTAGACGGTTCCGTCCGGCACGCTACGCCAAGATGTCTTCGACAACGTGGCCGTGCACGTCCGTCAGTCGATACTGCCGCCCCTGATGTTTGTAGGTCAGCCGCTGGTGGTCGATGCCGAGCAGGTGCAAAATGGTGGCCTGCAGATCGTGAATGTGGACAGGATCTTGAACGATGTTGTAACAATACGGGTCGGTTTGACCGTAGGTCGTGCCCGGCTTCACGCCGCCGCCGGCCATCCAGACGGTGAAGCAGCGGGGATGGTGGTCTCGGCCGAAATTGCCGGCGGTCAGTTTTCCTTGGCAGTAGTTCGTCCGTCCGAATTCGCCGCCCCAAACGACCAGCGTGTCTTTCAGCAGTCCGCGGCAGCGAAGGTCGTGGACGAGGGCGGCCGACGCGCGGTCTGTCTCGCGACACTGCACGGCGATGCGTTTGGAAAGGTTGCCGTGCTGATCCCAGCCGGGGTGATAGAGCTGAATAAATCGCACACCGCGCTCGGCCAGCCTGCGCGCCAATAGGCAATTGGCAGCGTAGGTGCCGGGAGTCCGGGCATCGTCGCCGTATTCCTTGAAGATGGATTCCGGCTCGCCCGACAAGTCGGTGATTTCGGGGATCGATGTCTGCATTCGGAAAGCCAGTTCGTACTGAGCGATTCGGGCCTCGATGGCAGGATCGGGCTGGCTGGCCAGTTGAAGCTGATGCAATTGGTTGAGCCGATTGAGCATCAACCGACGGCTGTCGGCGGTGATGCCATCGGGATTGTTCAGGTACAGGACCGGGTTTTTGCCCGAGCGAAACCGGACCCCCTGATACTTGGACGGTAGAAAGCCGCTACCCCACAAGCGGGCGACCAGCGGCTGCCCTCCCTTGTTTTTCGTGACCAGCACGACGAACGCCGGCAGGTTTTCGTTTTCGGTGCCCAGGCCGTAGTTGAGCCAGGCCCCCAGGCTGGGACGGCCGGGAAATTGCGATCCCGTCTGCAGAAACGTGACGGCCGGGCCATGGTTGATCGCCTCGGTGTGCATCGATTTGATGAAACAGAGTTCATCGGCGACCTTGGCCGTCTGGGGGAGCAACTCGCTGAGCCAGGCACCGCTTTGGCCGTTTTGTTTGAATTGAAACGGGGAGCCGGCCAGCGGAAAACTCGACTGACTGCCGGTCATCCCAGTCAGCCGCTGCCCGCGACGAACCTCGTCGGGAAGTTCGCTGCCATGCTTTTCATTCAACAGCGGCTTATAATCGAAGAGGTCTATCTGCGACGGAGCGCCGCTTTGGAACAGGTAGATGACCCGCTTCGCTTGGGGCGCGAAGTGCGGCCTCGAAAGAACTCCCCGATCCGCCCGAGCGGTCGTCGAGTCGAGTAAGTGGGCCAACGCGATGCCGCCCAATCCCATCCCAAAGCTGTTCAACCACTGCCGTCGGCTCATGCCGGGCTGCTCGATATGGTCTGTTTCGGCAACGGAATCGAGATTCAACGGGAACTGCGAGATCAAAGCTCGTTGTTGCTGGGAGCTGTTTTGAAACACCAATTCGTGTCCTGTCCGGCGCGATGGATTCATCGTCGGTGTCCCTGGTTCGGCTGCTGTGTTCAACGCTTCATCACATATTCATCGAAATTCATCAAGGCGCTGGCGAGCACGCCGGCGGCGGCAAGTCGTGCAGCGGGAATCGACTCGTCCCGCGGCGCGTCTCCAGTCTTCAGGAACTGCTCGGCCTGCTCGGGATTTTGTTCGAAGTTGCTGAGTTGTTCGCGATAAAGCTTGTTCAAGATCTCCCGTTCCTGGGCCGAGGGTCGATGACTGGTCAGTACACGAAACATTTCCTCGACAACCGCACCGACGTCGTCGCCGTGCTTTTTGAGCATCCGTTGACCCAGCATGCGAGCGGCTTCGACAAATTGCGGATCGTTCAGCAACACCAGCGCCTGCGAGGCGGAGGACGTCCGCTCGCGCTTGACCACGCAGACATCGCGTTTCGACGAATCCAGCGACATCATGACCGGAGCCGGCGCAGTCCGTTTCCAGAACGTATACAGACTGCGACGGTACAGTCCTTCGCCTTTGTCGCGGCTGAGGGGTTTGAAGGAAACGGCCACTTCGTACGGCCGGACCGGCGGACCCCCAATTTTCTTCACCAACAAACCGCTGACGGCCAAGGCATGGTCGCGAATCATTTCCGCCGGCAGTCGATAGCGCGGGGCGCGGGCCAGCAAGCGGTTGTCGGCGTCGCGGGTCTGAAGCATTGGCGACGAGGCGGAACTTTGGCGATATGTGGCCGACATGACCATCATCTTCCACAGCTTCTTGACGTACCAGCCCGAATCGATGAAACGCCGGGCCAGCCAGTCGAGCAGCTCGGGATGCGTCGGCGGTTTGCCCTGGCTGCCGAAATCCTCAGGTGTACGCACAAGACCCCGGCCGAAACAGATCTGCCAAAAACGATTCACAGCGACGCGGGCCGTTAGCGGATGCGCCGGGTCGGTGAGCCAGCGAGCCAGGCCGAGCCGGTTTTTCGCTGTGCCGCTCGGGAATGGAGGGAACACTGCCGGTGTGTCGGGAAAGACCCGCTGTTCGGGTGCGTTGTAGGCTCCGCGTTTCAACAGAAACGTCGCCCGCCGTCGGTGGAGATCATGCATGACCATAATCTCTTGAACGCCGTCGACCGACTGGCTCCTTTCTTCTCGAACAGCGCAAATCGCGGCCTGTTGCTTTCGGTATTCGGGATCGATGCTCGTCAGATAATAGTCGAACAACGCCGCATCCTGATCGAGGGAGAACTCGCCGACCGGCTTGGCGAGCGCTTCGGTCAGAGCGCGGCCGTCGTAAAGTTGTGCGACCTCAATCGTTGTCAATTGTCGGTCGAATACCTGAAATTCATCGATCAGTCCGTTGGTGAAACCGCGGTCGCGAAACCGCGCGCCGATGGTGATGTTGTCTCCGCCACCGCCAGTGATGTTCTTGGACAGATTGTCGCGCACAACGTCGCAGCGATCCGCTTGGCCGTTCAGGAAAATTCGCAGCCCGCGAGCCCGGCTGGAGCCGTCGTAGCTGACCGCCACGTGCAGCCATGTGTTGGTCGGAATGAGCTTCTGTGTCCGCACGCGGATCGCGTTGCCGGGCCAGAAGTGGATCAACGATGCGCTGAGTCGGCCGTCTTCGATGAGCAGTTGATAGCCGCGGCTGCCGGCATCGGTCCAGGCTCGCGAGCGGTGAAAGACGACGGCGCGGTCTTTCACATCCGGCGTGTTCAGCCAAAACGCGACCGAAAACGGCTCGAAGCGGCGGAAGTTTCCGATCTTGAGAGCAATTCCGTCGTCGCCGGTCAATTGGACGGCCTTGCCGATGCGGCCGGGCAGGCTGATGTTGGCTCCGTGCGGATCGTCTTCAAAATCCAAGAACGCAATGCGACCGGAAACCATCGGCTCGGCCGCCCGTTTGTTGAGCCAATCGCGGAACGCGGCGCGGCGGCCCTTTCGGAGCGCGAGCAGCGTCCGTTGGGACTCGGCCATGCGCAGTTCGACGTTCGCGATTTTGGCCTTGGTCGCTTTGTCGGCCAGCAACAACGTTGGGGTGGGCACGGCCGGCGTAAAATAAGAATACAACCCCGCTTCGTCGATGTTGTTGAAAAACGCAAAAAGCTGATAATACTCCCGCTGCAAAATCGGATCGAACTTATGATCGTGGCAACGGGCGCACTCCAGTGTCAGGCCCAGTAATGCTGTGGCAAAGGTGTGGGTTCGGTCGGCGACGTATTCCACCCGAAACTCTTCCGGCGTGCTGCCCCCCTCGACCTTTTGCGGATGCAGCCGATTGAACGTCGTAGCCAGAATCTGTTCGTCGGTCGCACCGGGCAACAGGTCCCCCGCAAGCTGCCATGTGATAAACTCGTCGTATGGCATGTTTTCCTGAAAGGCCTTGATGACCCAGTCCCGCCACGGCCAGACAAACCGATCGCGATCGACCTGGTAGCCGTACGTGTCGGAGTAACGAGCCACGTCGAGCCAATCGACCGTCATTCGCTCGCCGTACTGCTGTGTGTGCAAGAGCCGATCGACCAGCTTTTCGTAAGCTTCGGGTGAATCATCGGCGAGAAACGCGTCGATTTCCTCAATCGTCGGCGGTAGACCGGTTAGATCGAAGCTGAGCCGCCGGATCAGTCTTTCCTTGCTCGCCTCTGGCGACGGGGCGAGCCCTGCTTGCTGCAAACGGGCAAGAATGAACGAGTCGATCTCATTTTTGGGCCAGTCGCTGGGCCTCGTTTTCGGAACGGGAACTGCCTCGATGGGACGAAACGCCCAATGCTGCTGATAGGGTGCTCCTTGCCGAATCCACTGCCGCAGCGTGTCGATCTCGCCGGCGCTGAGCGTGAGCTTCGATTCTGCCGGCGGCATTCGCTCGTCGCCCTCGGAACTCGTAATTCGCCGCAACAACTCACTCTGCTCCGGTTCCTCGGCCGAGAGAACATGCTCTTCATCGGGGCGCCGATCCAAACGCAAATCTGCCTTTCGCGCGTTTTTGTCCGGCCCGTGGCACTGGAAACATTTGCCCGACAGAATCGGTCTAACGTCTCGGCTGAAATCGACGACCGGTTTCTGCGCTCCTTCGTCCGCACAAGAAGTCGTTGTGCCGGACAAAGACAGGCTCAGCCAAACAAAAAGAATCACCGCGATGCCGGGCAACCTGCAAAACAGCATTTCTTCGGCCACAAGTGAGTCTGGAATGTTGCTTTGGTCAAAATCGACCACTCCCGATGCATTGTACTTACCTGAACCACATTCTCGCCACCCGCTAACGGCGACGCTGCGCAATCGCCGTGCTGCCTCACTTCGAAAATCCTGGTGACCGCCAAACATCTTGGGTCATTCGGGACAAAAGCGGATAATGATCATACGTACATTTGTTCGAGAAGAGTCTCGTCGTTATCTGTCTCATAGAGATATGCAGTGATCTTCTTCGGCGTCGCTAAAGTGTGGGAAAGACACGCGATCTTCTTCCTGGGAAAGTTCACATACATGGCTGGGCCGGACCTTTACTTTTACATCCCGCTTTTGCATCGCGTCCTCGCTCGGGTCGATAAGCGCATCATCACCTATACGACTCCACTGCAGAGAGGTTTGACACAGGACAACATACCGGTGGATGTTGACGCGAACGTCTTCTACCAAGTCCAGGATGAGACTGCCGCAGTGCTGAATGTTGACGAGTATTACGTTGCAACGCAGCTGAGTGCAAGAGCAGCCGTGCGCGGCATGGTGGGTAAATCAACACTCGATGAGTTGCTTTCAGAGAGACAGAAAATCGGCGGCCGACTCCGAGAGCACATCAGCGAGTTCACGAGCCGTTGAGGCGTAGCAGTCGTTGCTGTCGAAGTCAAGGATGTAATCGTCTCGAAAGAACTAGAGGATGCGATCGCTCGGGAGCCAGCAGCTGAGAGAGAAAAACGCGCTCGCGTGAAGTTGGTGGAAGCCGAGGCACTTGCCGTTGCGGCGTTCCGCGAGGCTGCAAATCAATATGAAGGGAGCCCGATTGCACTGGCGCTCCGTTCGATGAATATGCTCTACGAGATGTGTATGGATGGCAAATCCACGATGGTATTTGTCCCCACAGAAAAGATGATCGGTGCCATGCCAGGCGTTATCGGAATCGAAAGCATCGAAAAGATGTTGAAGCAAAATGATCAACATCAGACTCCCGACACATAAACATGCGAGGTGGCGGGTGTGAACGGAGCGTCGCACCGTCGATCGCCGGGCCCAGCAACAAGGACTCATCCATCGTCTACTTCGCAGGTAACTGATCCAACCACTACAATGAACACGTCGGCCCAGAGATCGAATGGCAACTCGTCACGAGAGCTATCGGTGGCATCAATCAGCCATCCAGAACATGGCTCTGCTTTTAGGAACGGAGACCGTGAGCAAGCGAAAACGTGATTTCATGTACCTAGCCCGGGTAGTCCGAGACGACGCTATCACTTTCGCCCGCCACCCGTTGCAGCCTATCTCTTCCGGCATCAGGAGTCGGCTTGCAGTTTAGATCAAAAGTCGTACCACATTCCCAAGCCGATCAATTCTTCGTGCCGATTGAAGAATGCATACTGGCTGGTTTCGCCGTTGTAGTACTGCAGACCGGTCCGCAACAGGCTTCCCGAAGCCGTGCTGCACCACTGCCAGCCGGCCATCAGGTCAACGCACCGCCCCATCGACCGACTCCCGCACATGAGCGTTGACGGCAAAAAAGGGGCTACCACGAAAACCGGTATCGCGGACGGGACTATATTCGGCCCCGAACTGAAACTCCCACGGTTGCTCTCCACCGTCGGTCTTAAATGCCCAGTCGGCTTCGGAGTAGAGCCGGACGTCTTCGGTCAGAAAGTAACCGATGCCGAGAATCAACGAGTCGCGGACGAAATTGATCCAGCGGAAGCCGGGATTGCGCATCAGAAACTCGTCACCGACATGCGCTGAGGTGATAGTAACCCATTTTCGACTGCCACGGCCCCTTGCGGTGGGTTAGGGGGACACCGAAACGAAAGTCGGCCGAGTCGACGTCCCACTGCTGTTCGACGTTCAGGCGGGGAAAGGCGGCGCCTTCCACATCGAGCTGCCAACCTTCGGCGTTGGCCGCGCCGGAAGTGCCGTAGCGGATGATTCCCACCCGGCCTCCAAGCGTGACATTGAAGATCCAGCCGTCCTTGGTGTCGTACAGCAGCGTGCCGGAAATGCGTGACTCTTTAGTACCAGCCAAGTACGACTTGTACAACAGTCCCACGGGTAGCAGTTGTCATGTCCAGTCACAATCATCGCAAAACTTGCAGTCGGGACAGTCCGTCTCGGTGCCGCCCCACTGTTTTGGGATGATCCGGGTGGCAATCCGGGCCTGCGATGCCTCTGGAGTTGGCGGCATCGGATCGGGAGCAGACTCTCGCAGAACCGATTCGCCGCCCATCTCGCTGGCCGATGCAGAATCGAAATGGCCGAGAGAATCGTCAAGGATCAGCGGGGGCAGGAACACCACAGTTTTTTGGTCGGTCGTTTTGCCGCGGTACTCGAACCGTTTGGAAAATCCTGCGCGACGGCCAGCAGATTCGGCCCGAGGGCCAACAGGCAGAGGGCCGCGACGATCAACTTACAATTCGCACGAACCGACACGCGATGATCCTTCTGGAATGTGGGTGCGTACATCGGCCAAACTGGTCAAGTCCAGCGGCAGGATCGGAAAGAAGTGGATCTGGTTGGTGATATAGAGAGATGGATTAAGATTATATACTTTAGCGATCCGATCCGTTCAAGAACAGATCAATTGACAGTCGCGCATGAACGACCCGAAGTACCGCCAGCAGGGACTGCCGATCACGTCGAGTCGCATCGAATCGACGGAAAAGCTCTTGAAGCATCACGGCAAGGGGACCGAGAAGTTTTGTTCGAAATCGGGATCGGAGGCCTGACTGCAACT
>CAUZTK010000189.1:0-7718 GCA_963582395.1 Planctomycetota bacterium
ACGACCTGCCACACTCCGGTAGAATTCGAAGGTCAAGTACGGTGTCGATTCCAGCAGCGCTGACTGGTCGGGATTCGAGACGATGACGTCGTAGCGCCGATCGGCGCAGAGCAGCGCCAGCGCCGGGTCTAGCCGGAGCAAGCGGACGCGATCGTCTCCAAGCGGGTCCATCCCTGCCGGCTTCCAGACCAGTTCGCTCATCAGGTCGACCAACTGCGCGTCGGTCTCCACGCACGTCAGCTCCTGAACCGGAAATTCCAACGTGGTCGTCAGCGGGACCCCTCCCTGCAAACCGAGCAGCAGAATTCGATGCGGGTGTTCATGCAGCACCAGCGGCAGCGCCGCCTGCATGACGTCGGCGGAAAACTGAGGAAAGTAGCGCGTGTCGATACTGACGAGCGTTTTGGGCATTCCCCCCTTTCGAATCTGCAGGTGGGTGCCGCGTCTCTTCCAAACCGTATACGTGTTGCGATCTCCCTCGCGAAGTGCGATCAGACGGCTCTCGTCGAGAAACGGCAACAACTTTGCAGCGACACCAGCTTGTTTGGCCAGGAAGACGTCCGTCGAAAACAGCAGCCGCGCCGATCGCGCCGGATCGTACCAGTGTCGCAGCAGGGGAGATGCGGTCATCAAACACAACGAGACCACAACCGCGCAGCGGGCCGGCCAACGCTGGGGAACCGCTCGAGAGGGCAGCCAGCGCACAACCGCCAGGACCATGAGCAACACGATCTGCACGAGAAGCAGATCCGCGACCGGCCACCTCGAGAGGGTGACCCACCGCATCATCAGGAATCCTCCCAGCAGAGCAAACAACCGGAATTGCGGAAATAAAACTGTCTGGCCCTCTCGGCCGAGCCTTCTCAGTCTGTTATTTGACGGCCGATCTGCTACATGAAGACCAACGGGGGATGCACCAACAGCGACGA
Organism: Planctomycetota bacterium; assembly: GCA_963582395.1. Taxonomy (GTDB): domain Bacteria; phylum Planctomycetota; class Planctomycetia; order Planctomycetales; family Planctomycetaceae; genus CAUZTK01. The sequence goes on from CAUZTK010000189.1 coordinate 930, forward strand.
TCATTCCCCAAGCGAACGCGATTGGCAACAACATCAGTAACGCCACCAAAGGCCGCACCGCCATGTGCGACGACACCGCCGAAACGAATGCGTTCATCGTCAGCAGCAAGTCGACGGACCACGCGAAGAGCAACGGCAGCAGGGCAGTCCAGGTTGCGGCAAGCAGACACGCCGACGACTGGTGTGTCCGCATCTCACCGCCGCCCTCAGCCGACGTCACGGTCCCGTGCCGAAGACGCCGATTAGCCCAATACATCCCCCCACACAGGCCAATCAACACAGACGTCCACTGGGTCCACACCAGGAACCCGGAAACCGGCATCAGTTGGTGGGTCATCCGTAGGGCCAGCGCCAAGACCGCTCCCAGGCATGCCACGATTGCGATCGTCCAGAGTTCATGAGCCGGGCTTCGGCTGCTTGTTAGGTGCCTAGACTGAATACTCTGTTTCGCACTGCCAGCACGGGATCCCGATGCAATCACCGATTTGGTTTCGGGTTTGCTGCCGTCGTTTTGCGACGACGTCTCGCTGGACATGCGGAGTAGGAACGCCAGGAACACACCCGCGCCGCCGAGCGCTGCCGCGAACCCTCCCCACTGGATGCCGACCAGAGGCGCCGTCAAGAACACGCCACTGCCGAGACCCAGAACGAGTCCGAGCAGAGACCACTGCACGATCGCCGAAAAATGTACTGCCGGGAACAGCTCACCGGAAACCGAATCGGAGCTTCTCTCGATGTTAAGTTCAAACAATTGAACCGGAAGACGGCTGGCCGCGTAGACGGGAATTCCCAACAACAGTAATGCCGACCCGAAGGCAAACAGCAACACCGCGGCGGGCGAGGCCATGGTTTCGATTGGGATGCCGCTGGCCGTCAGCACGACCGCATCGAGCAGCCACGAAAAACTGATCGTCCAGCCCGCCAGCAGTAGATGAGTCAGCCCGAACCGGAGCGTCCCCCGGAACCGGCCGTCGGGTCGGAAACGCGGCCGGCGCCAAGCGGCCTCGATGCCCAGCACAATACTCAGAGCCATCGCCGTGGTGACCGGCAGCGAAGTCCCCAATCGGGCGAGGAACTGGTGGCAGCAACTCAGCAGGTAAAAACCCACCAAAAACCCGCCGACCAGCGACGTCCCCCCTGATGAGTGCAGGAAACGGAAAACGCTTTGAAACGCCGATGGAATCAATCGTACTCGCATGGCTTCCCTGCCAGTTGCTCGTCGGGAACAGGTCCGTAGACTGGGCGCATGCCGATTGCGGCTCGCACGGTCGTCTTTTACCGCATCCCTCAAAATCGCCGCAAGACCAGTCCTGGTCGAGTCCAGAGTCGAGAGACCAGTGTCCATAGAGAGACCGGCCGAATCTTTAGCTCTGGACTCTCGACTCAGGTGCGAAAAGTTCTGTCACGACGTCGGCGATCCGTTCGTCGTTCAGTGGTATTCCTGGCCCCGTCATCGTCTGCCAGAGTGCCTCTCCTTCTCGGGCCGCCTGCTGAATCTTGGGTGACATCTGATTAACGTCAATCGGCGGCCAATCGTGACTCACGATGGCTGTGGACAGGGCGTCGGGAATCTCGGAGATCTCCTCGACCGTCCGAAAATCAACTAGGCCGACCAACAGCGGATTGACCTGCCCGGCGATGAGGGACCGCACGTCATCTTTGTAGGCCACGATCGGTTTGCCCAGCGTCCAGGCGATGGCCGCCTCTGAGACGGCGCCTTCATCCGGCGTGCGACCGTTGAGGTTCCAGACGAACGCATCGCATTCGAGGGCCAGTTGGAAGACATCGAGTGCGAAAATAGCCGCGTGCAGAAACTTCGCCGCCTCGCGGTCGATCCACCCGCGATCGACCAGCACCTCGTGGATCAGCCGAAACTCCATTCCGTCGCGATGCGGCAGAAAGACGGAGTAACCGGCCTGCGAGAGCGCCTCGGCGATGGCTGACATTTCATTTCTTTCGGACCGGTTGAATAACGGTCCGGCACAATAAACTTTCGGAGCGTCGCCGAGAATTGTTTTCGGCATCGGCTACTTCCATGTTCTCAGGTGGGGAACTCGTCTGACGGTTTCGTCCATGTTCAATGAGATTATAGCCGCGCTGGCGTTGAGTCCAGAGAAAGGACGGCCGAATCTTTAGCTCTGGACTCTCGACCCGACTGGCACCGAACAATCGATTCAGTAAGATGAGATTGCGACACTCTTGGTGCAACTCGCCGCCTCAACTTTCGTCCTGACGCATCATTGTTGATGTCTTCTCCGAAACCGAACCATCGACGACGACAGCTACCTGAGCTGAGCAGCGTGATGGTGGTGTTTATCGGCACGAGTTGCTCGGTGCTCAGTTTGCAAATTGTGCTTGGCGACGCGGGCATGGCCGGCACTCTTTCGATGAGCCATGGACTTTGGCAACGGGCGGTTGCGGTGCTGGGAGGCAAGACGGCTGGCGGCCGGGTCCTCGTCGAGACTGACTTCGCCACACTGTTTCTCGCCGGGTTGGCCTTCGCGTTGATTTGCTGGCTGCTGGGAGCGGCCGTAATTTGCCGGCGCAGTGGTCGGCCGTTTCTCCAATGTCTGACCGATTGGGGAATCTCAGGATGGACGTGGTGGCTGGTGCCGGGCCTGTGGGTTGGGTTGTGGTCGATGACGCTGTTCACCGCTGCTGAGGGGTTTCAGCAGTTTGTGCTGGGCGCCGTTCCGCTGTTCTACACAGTGACGTTGGCCGGCTGGTCGGCGAGTTTTTTGAACCTCGCCGGCCGTCACTCAACGGCACAGAAACCACTTGCCGTGGGACAAAACGACGATCATGTTTCCGGGCGTGTCTGGTTGGCGATGTCTCTGTTTGCCGTTGTCTTCATCACGATGAACTGGCAACTCTACCACGGGCTGCTGATCCCGCACGGCGATTCGGCCATGTACGAAGAACACTTGTGGAACGTGACGCACGGCAAGGGTTTCCGCAGCGACCTCGATCGGGGGCTGTTTCTGGGAGAGCACATTCAGGTGATTCATTTGCTGCTGGTCCCGCTGCATCTGTTCTGGCCGTCTCAGTTGTTGCTCGAGTTGTGCGAATCGGTCACGCTGGCTTCCGGCGCCATTGCGGTGTTTTGGCTGGCCCGGCGACACACCGGCTCCGTCAACGCCGCAGGACTTCTGGCCTGCGCCTATCTGTTCTACTTTCCGTTGCAGTTTCTCGACATTTCGATCGATCTGAAGACGTTTCGTCCGATTTCGTTCGGCGTGCCGTTGATGCTGTTCGCCATCGACCAAATGGAACGCCGCCGATACCGGAGCATGCTCGTTCTGCTGCTGCTGGCGCTCTCGGCGAAGGAAGATTACGCGGTCATTATTGCGGTGTTGGGCGTCTGGATGGCGCTATTTCAGGGCCGGGAGACGGACGCCTCACACAGCGACGCGAGAAGTCGCTGGTGGGGAGCAGCGCTGGCGGTTTTCGGCGTGCTTTACCTGCTGGCGGCGATCAAGTTGGTGATCCCGGCTTTTCGCGAGGGAGATGTGCATTACGCGCGCTATTTTGGTGAACTCGGCAGCTCGCCGGGCGACATCGTCCACAGTATTCTGACGCAGCCCGCTCTCGTCTTCGTAAAACTCTTCAGTGGGCGGTCGCTGACCTATCTGCTCTTGATGTTGTTGCCGGCCGGATTTCTGCCGCTGCTCTCGCCTTTCCGGTTGGCGGTCGGCGCACCGTTGTTCGGCGTTTTGTGTCTGCTGGAGCTGACAAATGATCCGGCCAACGCAGGCACGGTGATCTTGATTCCGATCCATCATTTCCACGCGCCGTTGATACCGGTCGTCTTCTGGGCGGCTGCTGCGGGGCTGGGGGCGGTTGGTGACACATGGGGCTGTTGTCGCGACGGGCTGCCGATTGTGAAACGCTTAGTTGGGAAAGCGGAGCGGCCGGCTGCCGAGACGGCGGCGAATTGGGCGGCCCATTTTGTCTGGACGTCCGCGCTGGCCGCCAGTCTGTTCTTCAGCATCAGTCCTTTGGGAATTGCTTTTTGGGATTCCGGTTCTCGCTGGTACTGGAGGTCGCTCTACGTTCCGGGTCAACGGGCGAAGCTGTTTCCCCGCGTTGTGGAACTGATTCCGCCCGAGGCGCGCGTCGCTTCGACCGACTTCGTACATCCCCGGTTCACCCATCACAAGCGATCGTACGATTACAGCAACTATCCCCGCGCGGTGAACGACAACAAACCGGGCGCGCCGCTCGATACCGATTACATCGTCATCGACACACGGCATCCTTACAGCGAAATCAGACGGCCCAAAGATGTCCGTGAGCTTCGCGAACAATCGGACCATTGGGAGTTGCTGCTGGATGACGGGTATTTCATTGTCCTGAAACACAAACATAGAACGGTACCATGAGCAAGACAAAGTCTTCCGATCTCGGCAAAGTATCCTGTAGTCTACGAGGCTCAGTGACGGCGGGGAGTTATCAGACCTGTGTGCTGACCTACATGGCTGGGTTTGCCGGCATCGACGACACCGGTTCGTTGAAAATTGTGATGCGGTACGCGACCGACTCCGGGCCCCCACAGTTCGACGATCCGCAAGCGCCCAACTACACGACGGCATCCGCCTCCAACGGCGCACGTTTGAAGCTGCGGTACGACCTGAAGGACAACGTGCGGCCGTGGGGCAAGACCATCTACCTGAAAGTGCTCCACGGTTATCTTCGTCAGGGGGACAAAATTGTGTTGACGCTGGGTGACCGCTCGGGCGGCTCGCCTGGCTGGAGGATGCAGACATTCCTGGAAGACATGTTTCAACTGCGGGTCCTTGTCGACCGTTACGCAACCTACCTCTACGAGCCGCTGACCAAATTCCCGACGATCCGCATTGTGGCCGGCCAGCCAGTTCGCTTTGTGGCTGTTGCGCCGACACTGGTTCAGCCGAATCAAAAGATCGTCGTTCGCACCCGGTTGGAAGACGCCTGGGGCAATCCGGTCGGACGGCCGAAGAGATTCACGCATCAGGGATTTGCGGAATCTGGCTGTTACACCATTCCCGCAGCCGACGAGGGGACGCAATTGCAAACCGAGACGAATCCGATCGTTGTCCGGCCGAACGATCTGTATGGTCGCTACTGGGCCGACCTGCATGGACAGACCGAAGAGACCGCCGGGACCAACAGCATCGAACGGTATTTTCGTTTCGCCCGTGACCAGGCTTTTCTCGACATTTGCTCACATCAGGGAAACGACTTTCAGATTACCGATGAATTCTGGCGGAAGATTCAGCAGACGACCCGAGAGTTCTACAGTCCGGGACGGTTCGTGACGTTTCCTGGCTGGGAATGGAGCGGCAATACGGGGTTGGGGGGCGACCGCAACGTCCTGTTTCGGACCGAGGGCGGCCTGATCAGCCGCAGTTGTCGTGCGCTCGTTTCCGAAGACGAGGCCGTCGATCCCTGCAGCGACACCGTCGAAGAGCTGTTCGACCGGCTGGAGAACTGCGGACACGACGCGATGCTGATTGCCCACGTCGGCGGACGATATGCCGATTTGAATCGGCACCGGGAGGGGTTGGAGCCGGCGGTCGAGGTTCACTCCATGTGGGGCACCTTCGAGTGGATGCTCGACGATGCGTTCCGCCGCGGTTACCGGGTGGCGATTGTTGCCAATTCCGACGGTCACAAAGGCCGGCCCGGAGCCAGTTCTCCCGGTGCCAGCACGTTCGGCAGCTATGGCGGACTGACCTGTGTGCTGGCTGAAAATCTCGACCGCGACAACGTCTGGCAGGCCTACCAGAGACGGCAAGTTTACGCGAGCACCGGTGCCCGCATCTTTCTGGATGTGATCGCGACCGATGCCTCAGCCAAAAGCACGGAACCGATTCAGATGGGGGCCGTCGCCGTCGCAAGCCGGTCTGCGCTGCCGACCTTTCACGTGCGGGTTCACGGGACGGCAGCGATCGAGCGGGTCGAATTTCGCAACGCGATGACGGTGCTCAAGACCGTCCGACCCTATTCGGCAGCTGACCTGGCCAACCGTGTGAAAATTCTCTGGCAGGGAGCGACCGTGCGCGGTCGAAATCGGCAGGTCGTCTGGGACGGCGGGTTGAAGATCATCGGCAACCGCATTCGCAGTTTCGAGACCATCAACTTTCATAATTTGGAAAAGAGTTGCCGGCGCGTCAGCCGATCTGAACTGGCTTGGCAGTCGGTCACCACCGGCGGGGCGGCCGGCGTCATCCTAGAGTTGCAGAAACCGGCCACGGGGCGACTGGAGGTCTCAACGGCACAGAAGAGTTTTCGGGCGGTCGTTGCACGGCTGGGCGTCAACGGACGGTCTTACCCCTTGGGGGATGTGGAAAAGCGGATCTCGGCGCACCGATTGCCGGCGGCCGGGGGAAGCCGGAGCATCAGCTTCGACTTCCAGCCGCAGTGGAACGACCTCTGTGACGGCGATAACCCATTTTACGTTTGCGTTGTGCAGGAAGACGGCCACATGGCCTGGTCGAGTCCGATTTACCTTGTTCGATGATGACCGCCGCGGCATTTTTTCCTCGTTCCCGTTCTTCGTTCCCAAGCCGGAGCTTGGGAACGAAGTGTTGCCTCTCTTCTCGTGTTTTCGCGTCTGCCGCCGGCCGGTATTATGTTGCCGAACTTACTTTGCATCTCGATGGCGGCCACCGCAGATGGGCGTTTTCTGGAACATCGTCACCATCGTCGTCTGCGGCTATATGATCTCGCTGGTGTTGATTCGCCGAGTGGTGTTGGCGAAAAATCGGCAGACGATTTCGACGATCGTGTTTCTGCCATACGTCGGGG
>CAUZTK010000190.1:0-7635 GCA_963582395.1 Planctomycetota bacterium
TCGTGCACGCAGTTCTTTTCTTTTTTGGGATCGACGACGACGATCGCCTCAGGCAACCGGTTCATATGACGGATGCCGTTCAGGTTGCGGTAGACCTTTCGTTTTTCACGCATAAGGGTTGACTGCATCTTTTTGGAGTATTGCGCCAATTCACCACCTTCTTCGAGCTCTTCGAGCTCTTCGAGCCGTTTCAACCGGCTGCGAATTGTGCGGAAATTGGTCAGCGTGCCTCCCAGCCAGCGCTCAGTGACGTAGGGCATACCGCAGGCGGCGGCAGACTCGAGAATTCCTTCGGCTGCCTGTCGTTTCGTCCCGACGAACAGGATCAGGCTGCCCTGAGAAGCAACCCTGCTTAGGTATCTGCGGGCGCGAATCAACCCGCGAATTGTTTCCTTAATGTCGATGACGTGGATGAGATTGCGGCGGCCGTAAATGTACGGCCGCATCTTGGGGTTCCAGCGGCTGGTGCGGTGTCCGAAATGAACCCCCGCTTCCAGAATGTCTTTGACAACAATTTCGCTCACGACACATGCTCCCGGCTAGGGACGAAGGTTGAAGGCGGAAACCACCATCGACGCCCGGCTGCTTCAACCTTCATCCTTCAACGTCACTGTTCCTCGACGATTCCTGCTGCCGCAAGCGCATTTCGGCAATGCCGCGTTAGGAGCGATGCATCGTAATGAGTCGTCAATTCGGCGTCAAACCTAAGTCTCGCTCGAAATTTATGGAAATCAGCCCGTTTACTGGATGCACCGCTCATGTGTGCGCTGGAAACGTGGTTCGGACATCTGAAGGGTTTCGCGTCGATCGGAAACAGTTCCGACTAACAATTCGACGGCGAATTATTAATTGTCTTCAACTGGTTTTTCGGCAGCCGAAACCGCACCCACAAGCACAATCGTCGATTGGCACGATTGAAACGCGGCGTTAGATGAGTTCCGGAATCGGCTCGGCGCGCTCGATGGTTCGAGCCACGTCCTGCGGAACACTCGAAAGCAGCCGCAGGGCCGGGATGTCGAACAAAACGTGCAGCACGGTGGCAAACAGGTTTTCGAGCGACACGGGATTCGACGCGGGAGCCCCGGCCTGAGAGTCGGACCGGCCCACGATGCGGCCCATCTGCAAACCGCCGCCGGCAAACGCCAGCGTGCTGAGTCGCGGCCAATGGTCGCGGCCGCCGTTCGACTTGACTTTCGGCGTGCGGCCGAACTCACCCGTGATAACCAGCAGAATCTTCTCGCGGAGTCCCCGCTCGGCAATGTCGTCGAGAAACGTCGAAACGGCCTGATCGACCGGTCGTCCCAGCCGCTCCATTCCGCCGGATATGTTGAACTGCGTGTCGCCGCCGTGCATGTCCCAGCCGGGATTGTGAACAGTCACGAATCCGCAGCCGGCTTCGCACAGCCGTCGGGCCAGCAGCAACTGATGTCCCAGCGTTGAGGCCCGAGATTCGATTCGCAGCGCCGTGTTGAACCGGCTGGTGTCGTACCGGGCAAGCAGACGTGGGTCTTCCTTGGAAAGATCGAACGCCGCCTTCGACTTACCGAGTATCAGCTCAAAGGCCTGTTGCTCGAATTTGTCGAGTCCTTCCATCGCACCGCTGGCATCGAGGCGACGTCGCAGCCGATCGAGCGAACGCCGCAGCGCCCGGCGATTCTCCAGGCGGACTCGAGGGATTTTCAACGTCAAGTTTCGGTTGATCTGACCTCTGCCCAGCGGCTCGAACGGCGCATAGGCCGCGCCAAACTGTCCCGGTCCGCCTGCTTCCAACAGCCGCAGCCGTTCCTTGTTGTACTGCGGGTCCTGTTCCTGTTCGGCGAGGTAGACGTGGGTTGGCATGCCGGTTTCGGGATGACTCATTCCCTGCAGCCGCGCCACGACCGATCCCATCCCGACGTCGGTCGGATTGCCCCCGCGAATGACGTCCTGTACCCCGCCAGTGTGATTGGAGTTCCCGTGTGTGAAAGAACGCACGACGGCCATCCGGTCTGCTAACCGGGCCAGTTTGGGAAACGTTCCGCCGAAGGTCACGCCCGGAATGCTGGTAGCGACTTCGCCGGTGACGCTGCGATTCTCCGCAGGGGCAGTCGGCTTGGGGTCGAAAGTCTCGATCTGGCTGGGACCGCCCGTCAGAAACAACACAACGACCGATTTGTCCTTGACCACACTCCGTGCCGTCACGGCTTGCGCTCGTGCAGCCAAAAGATGCGGCAGAGACAGACCGCCGAAACCGAGCGCTCCAATCTGCAGAAACTCTCTGCGCGTGCTGCCGTCACAGGTTCGACTCTGGCCGTCGCTAAGCAGGTTTAACATGGGCCGTCTCCGGGGCGATGCTCACAATCGAAATCACTTCGCTCGCAAGCTTCTCAAAAGCGACAGAATTCTACCACGTCATCTCGTGCGCTCTCAAGAGAATCGGCTTTGGATGTTCCGCTTTACGTTTTTACGAGAGGCTCAGAGTAGGTTATCATACAATGTTCGGCGACTTCGGCCTGCCCCGTCTGCCGGAAAGCAGGACGCATCCAACCGAAAGATGTTGAAAAACGACCAGCATACGAACGATCGGCATCGAGGAGACGAAAATGTCGTCCGAAGAACAAGGTGCACTGCCCAACGAACCCGTTTTGGACGGTCGAAACGACGATCGGCAAAGTTCGGCGGACAGCGACGGCCCCGTTGAAAGCGACACGCTTCGTGACGCCCCGGCATCGTGGAGTGATAGGCCGGCGGTGACGGCACGGCCAGCGGTTCACCCGGCCAAGCAAATAGGACAACGGCCGCGTTTCTCCAATTTTTGGGCGCTGATGGGCTGCAACGCCGTCGTGTTTGTCGGCAGTGTGTGCATCATGGTGCTGGAACTGACGGCATCGCGGATGATTGCGAAACACGTCGGCAATTCTCTCTACACATGGACGTCGGTGATCGGCGTGGTGCTGGCGGGAATCACATTCGGCAATTTCATCGGCGGCTGGTTGGCCGACCGCTTTGTCAACCGGCAGCGAACGTTAAGCTGGCTGTTTCTGCTGGCCAGCGCGATAAGCGCCAGTGTGCTCATCATGGACCGCCTTGTCGCCGACTTCGACCGCGGCAACCTGGAGTGGCCGGTGTGGGTGCTTTACATTGTGGCCGTCATCTTTTTGCTTCCGGCCGTTGCCCTGGGAACGATCTCCCCCGTCGCTGCCAGCATCGCGCTTTCCCGCAGCGTGAAAACCGGCATCACGGTGGGCAACGTCTATGCCTGGGGTGCGCTGGGATCGATTGCCGGTACTTTTTTGACAGGCTTCTGGTTGATCGACTTGTCAGGCACACGAGCCATTGTGGGCATGACCGCTGGAACGCTGGCCGTGATGGGGGTTCTGGTCGCTTCGGGCCAATGGGTGTTTCGGACCGCAGTTGTGCTGGGTTGGCTGCAGTTTCTCACGGTGACCGGTCTGGCGGCGACGGCCGATGCCGGCAGCGCACGTTCTGTGGGTAAAAGCGTCGGCAGCTTGCTGGCGGGAGCTTCATCACTCTGGTCTGACGAGAAAGATCGCGAGAAGAAAATTGCCGATTGGTCGCAGTTCGTCGGCAATGTCGGCAGCAACTTGCATCAGCTTGGTTTGACGCTCGGTTTGCGCGACGACCAAATTGGCGAATACCACGACGAGAGCAATTATTCGTACATCTACGTCGGCGACAGCTTCGAAGACGGGGACGCCGTTAAGTACCTGCTGCTCGACAAACTGCCCCATAGCTATTACAACCCCCAGAACCCGACAGCTCTCTATTACGACTACGAAAAAATCTATGCAGCGGTCACCGAGCGGGCTGCATTTGAGTGGAACCAAACGACGTCGGTTCTATTCGGCCAGACACCGTTGCCCGAAGATATCCGGGCGAATCTGCCGAGCTGGATCGAGTACGATGCCGACGAAAAACGGCTTTCGATTCAGGGAACGTTGATTTCCGAACGTCGAGCCGAGCTGCTGGCCGCCTCTCCGGTCGCCCCATACTGGCTAGCGCTGGAGCAGCTACGTGACCTGACGAATGCTGCCGACTTCGGCGGCGTGCAAACGGCCACGCTCGATGAACTTCCCCAAGGCGTCGAGATCCCCGAACCCTGGCGACAAACCGTGCGGTACGACTGGTCCTTTCGAACTTTAAGCGCGTTCGGCGTTGTGACGGACGAGCTGTTCGAGCAACTTGTTGTCGCTGCTCCGCACGCCGGCTTTTACCGCGCCGTCGGTCGACTGTTTGAGCAGTCCAGCCAGGTGAGCACGATGTTTATCGGCGGAGGGGGATTTATCTTTCCCCGCTGGATCGAGGAGAAGTTTCCGTATCATCCGCGAATCCACGTGGCCGAACTCGACCCGGCCGTCAAATTAGCCGTCCAGATCGAAATGGGGCTACCGCCCGACGACCAAACGGCCGTCAAAACCTTTATCGGCGATGCCCGAAACACCGTCGACGACCGGCTGCGACTGAACGGCCGCTTGCGTGGCCAGAACAAACCCCCGGTTTTGTACGACTTCATCTACGGCGATGCTTTCAACGATTTCAGCGTCCCCTGGCATCTGACAACACAGGAGTTTTCGGAGAAAATCAAACAACTCCTGCATCCGCAGCGAGGTGTTTATCTCGTCAACATCATCGACATCTATCCGCGAACCGAGTACCCAAACGCTGACGAATACAAAGCCGAGACTCGGTTTCGCGGCGATGTTCCCGAGCAGCTTTCCCCCGATTGGCAGGCAGGATACGAGTACGAATGGCACCCATGTCCCCGGCCCTGGGAAAGCTTGGAGCTGCGCCAGCACGAAGACGGAAATGAGATCATTTTCGGCTATCGCGGCCGAATGTCGGACGAGATGCGTCACCAACTCGTCAGTCTGGCTCCGAAAAACAAGCTGTTTGCCGATGCTCTCCGGAAGCTCGGCAGGCGGTCACGGATCAAACGGGAGGGACGCTTTCTGGGACGGTACGTGAATTCGATTGCGCAGGTCTTTGAAAATGTTTATGTTTTCAGCAGCGATAGCGGCCATCAACCGAGTAATCGGCGAGACACTTTCGTCATTGTGGTCTCGCTCCAGCAACTCGACCTCAACGACCTGAAGTACAAGCAATATACCAGTCAATGGTACGGCGAACCGTTCGCGTGGATCGAAACCGATCCTCAGACCGACAAGCAGAAGCGGGGAGGCCAAATTGATTCGGTGCTGGCGCTAGCCGACGGACAAAAGTTGACCGACGACTACGCTCCGGTCGACAACCTGTTGATTCCCGTTTTCGTCGATCAAGGCAACTGATTTCACCGTCGAGGTCTCTTTTTCCATCGACGGTCCGCCAGTATACTTCCAGCGGCTACACAAAAGTCGAGGGTCCAGAGCCAGACCCCGTTGCGCGTTTCGCTCACTACAGATCGAAACACTGACCAGCCCTGGTTGATTACCGTCCGGGTTTGACACGAAATGCTTTTCGCCGGGAGGGAGTCGGACATGCGAAGGATCGGAATTCTGACGGCCGGGGGAGATACACCGGCGCTGAACGCGACGATCTACGGCACGGTGGAGCGGGCCAATCAACTGGAAATTGAAGTTTTCGGGATCATCAAAGGGTTCGGCGGCCTGCTCGACCCCACCGTACCGCACGTGCGGCTTAATCCGCTCTTTTCCTCGATTCCTGAACTCGATCCCTGTTTGGGCGGCACGCTGCTGGGGGCTTCTCGAACGTACATCGATCCGGACGAACCGGAGACCTTGAAGCTCGTTGCCGGCCGTCTCGAGCGGTTGGGAATTGAGGGGCTAATCTGCATTGGGGGCGACGGCACCCTCAACGGTATGCAGCCCCTCTCCGAAACCTTCCCCTGTGTGCTGGCACCAAAGACGATCGACAACGATCTCGGCCTGAATTATCTCGACGAGCCGAACGATTACATCCGAGTCGATTCCGACAAGGGAACCGGCCCGATCGAACGGCTCAAGCCGGGGCGCGAAGAGATCACTCTGGACGAGATCGTCAACTACGCCACGCCGGGATATGCCACGGCGGTGTTTGTGGTGGCACAGTCGATTCGCCGCATCCGCACGACTGCCGAGAGTCATCGGCGGATCGCCATCATCGAGGTGATGGGGCGGCAGTCGGGCTACATCGCCCTCGGTTCGGCCTACGGCCAGCCGGATCTGATTCTGATCCCGGAAGTCCCCATTCATTTGCCGTCGATGGTGCAGCGGATTCGCGAATTGTATGACCTGCAGAAACACGTGGTAATTGTGGTGGGCGAGGGGGTTGTTGATGAAGCGAGAAATCAACTGGGGGCGGTCTCGAACAGCATCGATCCGTCGGGAAACATCTTGTTCAGCGGCGCTGCCGACGCCTTAAAACGGATCCTCACAAAAACGCTCGGCGACACGTTTTTCAAGGGACGCCGACGACACGATACTGCCGAGCGAGTCATCTTCACTCGAAAGGTGGGACACACCCAGCGCGGCGGCCGGCCGATTCAGTTCGACCGTTTCCACGCGACACAGCTCGGAGGCAAAGCGGTGGAACTGTTGATCCACGGAGAGAACAACACGCTGGCAACGTTGCAATGGACTGCTCGTGACGGGTTCCGGACCGATTCGTTGCCGGCGAACAAGCTGCGCGATCAGTGGAAGGTGATTCACCCGCGGCTCGTGCATCGTTCGCTGTACGACGCGCACCGCTTTCAGCCGTCGAAGCTCGGCGTGCAGTACCTGCTGCCAATCTTCACCAACGCCATCGGGACCGACGACGTCGAGTCGATTCGCAACGAACTGTTCCACCCCGGCAATCTGACGATCCGCTATCAGAGCGTGAACATCGACATCCAAAAACGGCTAAACTTCCTGGCAGGCGACGGTGCGTAGGATGGATCGCCCATCCCTGGTTCCCAAGCTCCAGCTCAGGAACCCGAAAATGACATGATCCGAGCCGAATAGCGTGCGAAAATAGAAGAATGGAGTTCGATCGAAAACGATTCACGTTGCACTGCTCTGTCGCGCGTATTTACTGGTGCTGTGGTTGTCCTCTAGAAGATAGCGCGATCTGGAGGGATGTCTAAAATGATGGAATTTCTCCTGTACGATCATCCGTGGTTGTTGGTTGTCTTATACGCCATAGAGTCTGCTGTCAGTCAATATGCAAGTTATCACATAAGTGCGATCTATAACCATGTCCGCTGCAACTCGCGTGCAAAAACCGATGAGAGTGATTTATTCGTTCAACGGGTCAATGTTGAAGTACATGTTCATATTCTTCCAGTAGTTATTGGAGTTTCCTTGCTTCTTCTATGCGCATACTGGGATATTGTGCATCACGTTGTCTTTTTATTGTTGATCGGTATTTCTGTCGTGATGTCCGCTTTCAATTTACTATTGTACACTCTACCTTCTCTGTTTTATTGGCGAATACATAGAGTCAGTTTCAAAACTATAAATTACTAAATGAATGGCGATAAATTTTCGTACCAAAGTGAGTGAAAGGAGACACTCACATGGTTATTTCCCTGTCAATATGGCCGCCACGTCGGCGGCCGAATACGACAGGGTCCAGGACGGCCCCGAAACCGTTTCTCGTTGATTCCCAATGGGTTCTGATTAAAGACTTGCTGCGTGATCCACCAAAATCGAAGCGTGG
>CAUZTK010000191.1:0-7624 GCA_963582395.1 Planctomycetota bacterium
GAGCCGAGCAAATCGACGGCCTGTCCGGGCCGGTCGGCACGCACAGAGATCAGCGCCAGATCTCGGCGCTGCTGATACGACGACGGTTCGAGCGCCGTCAGCCGATGCTGGACCGTCCAGGCCGCGCCCCAGTTTTCCTGCTGCGTGTAAAGGGCCTTGAGGTTATTCAGCATGCGGATGATTGTCGTCCGCGGCGCGGCCGGTCGTAAAGCGGACACGATTTGCTTCTTCGGGATCCGGGTGATGTTCTTGAGCCAGCCAACGCATTGCTGGTAATCGAGAATCTGTCCGTGTCCGAACGCATCGAGAAACATGGGGCCGGCGACGGCTTCGTAACGCATCAAATAGTGCCTGGGAGCCGAAACCCCCATCAGGTCGATCCCCACATGGCTTGCCACTGCCCTGTACAACAGCGAGAGGCTGATGGGGATTCCCCGTCCGGTTTCGATGACTCGCGGCAGAAAGCTGCTCTCAGCGCAGTCGAACGCCTGCGTGTCGCCGAAGATGCCATGCCGGTCGGCGATGCAGCGGCCGAGTTCCTTGAGAGCGTCGATTTCGTTCTTGGCCAGGGCCACAGGACCGGCGATCTCTTTGGCCCGTTGTGCGATCCACTCTAAGGTTGTCTGAAATTCGAGGTGAGGGTTTGCATCGCGTGCCAGTTCCAGCGCGGCGACAGTCAGATCGACGTCCGGCTGCCTCACCAGAAGTTTGTAGAACTCGCTATCGCAGCGGTAGTCGCGATCGACTTCCATGGGGTCCTCGTCTCCCAGAACATGACCGTGTCATCTCGGAGCCATGGCAAATTCTACCGAATAGAGAAAAACGGTACAATTGCAGCTCGTAGACGAAGAAGGCCAAAACCATTCCGATGTTGTGTGGTTTAATACTTTAGGAAGAGTTATGAACCCGGTTGCGGCGCGTGGTTCGATTGTGTCAATGTGTTTTACCGATCGGAGAAAGCTGATGTTCAAACGAGGTTTGACGCTGGTGGCGATCCTGGCGCTGGCGGTGGTCTTCGTGGCTGCTGACCACAGTGACGCTCAGTAAGCAGGCCGCAAAAAGGGACAAAGGTCCGGCACCAAAAAGCGATTCGAGAGATGAAGGGGCGGTTTTCGAGACTGCGACCGGTTGAGAGTTGGTGACGTCGCCCCCGACTTTACTCTGAAGACGCTCGACGGCAAAAAGACGGTCACCCTGTCCAGATTTCAGGGCAAAAAACCGGTGCTGCTAGTTTTCGGCAGCTACACCTGACCACCATTCCGGCGCCAGGTTGGCGCCCTGGAAGCCATCCAAAAGAAGTACAACAAGGACGCGGCCATCTATCTAGTTTACATCCGGGAAGCCCATCCCAGCGACGAGAGGCAGTTCGATTTCAACGCCCGCCAGCAGATCCGTTTCGCCCAGCCGAAAACCACTTCGGAGCGCACACACATCGCCCAGACGACGTGCACCAAGCTGAAAATTTCGCTCCCCTGCCTGATCGACGGTCTCGACAACAAAGTCGCGAAAGCGTATTCAGCCTGGCCCGACCGGCTGTACGTCGTCGGCAAGGACGGCCAAATCGTTTTCAAAGGAGGACCTGGACCGCGTGGCTTCAAACCAACCGAAGCCGCCGCAGCGCTCGACAAACATTTGGCGGAGTTGAAAAGCACCGCCGACCCCAGCGATGGCGAATAGCCGGTCGCGAGTCACCGTTTACGATGCCGCTTGGCAGGCCGGTTCACACGTCAGTGACCCTGCGGGGCGGTCCGACTGGAAGCCGTCTCACGGCTACGTGTGGAACAACTTTTTAATGCGAGTCTTCCAGTTCTTACTCGGCAGGCGCTGCCAGGACAGACGATCCCGAGTAATGAGTCCCCGCCGCAAGGCACAGCGGAGACAATATTTTTCGAAGCCGCGCTGCAAATAAATTTCACCGTTCATCAACAGATGGAAATAGTCTTCGCCGGGATTCTGGAGATAGCAGGATTCCTTGGCCCACCCCTGCTTGACCTTGGCCACCCAGCCGTCCGCATTCGGAAGATAGAGCCGAACATCTTGCTTGGCTGAGGATTGCTGCTGGCGATCTTCGGACATGGTCCTGCTCGACGGTGGCGAAAACACTTCGTGGCCGGTCTCGATAGCGGCGCGAGGCGGATGTTGTCTCGGCTTCGTTCTGACCAGAATACCAAAATCAGCGCTCCAATTGCGACCTAAGCCTTGCCGTCGACAGGGCCGGCCAGTGTTTCGATCTGGAGCAAGTGAAACTTGCAACGGGGTCTGGGTCTTTCTAAAACCGAAGTTTGTAACACAAGCGAACTTGAGTCCCTCCGGACAACGTTTGTCTTCGAGAGAGCCAGACCCCTTTGCGGTTTTCCGAAGAATCCCCCCCTGCAACCGTCGCCGGGGAAGAGCTATTAGCTTGAAGGGACTGCAAGGTCGTGTTAGGCTGTTTGACGAAGCTGAGCTTTTTGATCGCACGAGGGCAAAGCAGGTTTTTGGGAGTCATTCGAAGCCCGTTTTTTGATATTCCGATCACTGCCACCATTTGAAAGGTCGACCGATGAGCAATCTGCAAAATTCCACACGGCGTGAATTTGTTAAACGGGCCGCACTCGGCACCGTGGCGCTGGGAACTGCCGGCAGTCTGTCGCAACAGCCGGCCGCGAATGCCGCTCCAGCGAACCGGCCCAAGAGCAACATTCGCATTGGCGTGCGATTCAGTGGTGCCTGGCTCAATAGTAAAAATGACGACGACTTGCGGTTTTTCAAGCAGATCGGTGTCAACCACGTCGACATCACGATGAGTGTGGTCAAGGGCTACCAGAGGGACGGCAGCGTCACCAAGGGCAATTTCCGGGACTTCGTCAAACGGCTCGACGCGGTGGGGCTGAAAATCGAACGGGCCAACACCAGCGGTGGGACGTATCTGAATGCGCACCTAGCCCGACCGGAAGGGCAGAAAGAGATCGATAACCTCAAGCGGATCGGCGAGATGCTGGCCGATGCCGAGATCCCAGTGTTCGGGATTCAGGCCTGCCAGGCTTCGCAACATGTGCCGGCCAGCAGCAACGGATGGGATCGCACCAATCTGGGACGCGGCGGTTATGGTTACCCTGATTTTTCCATTGCCCGTTCCAAGTCGCTCGCACCACAGCCCAAGTACAAGGTCACCTCCGACCAACTCTGGAAAGGGGTGCTGAACATCTACCGGCAGGTGATGCCGACGGTCGAAGGCAGCAAAACCGTGATCGCCATGCACGGCAACGATCCGCCGCTGTATTCGTACTTGGGCAGCCCGCAAATTCTCTGCCGATTTGCCGACTTCGACCGGCTCTTTTCCGAGGTCCCCAGCAAGCACAACGGTATCACGTTTTGTGTGGGGACCCGCTACGAATCGGGCCAGAATGTTTTTGAAGGCCTACGACACTTTGGAGGACAGGGGAATCTGTTTCACATTCATTTCCGAAACGTCAGAGGGACGCTGCGCACCCACCAGGGGTATTCGGAGGTGATGGTTGACGACGGCGACATGAACATGGAGCAGGTGCTCCGCACGCTGGACGAAGTCGGTTACGACGGCATCATCGATTTCGATCACATCATGCGTATCACCAACGACAAGCCTCTGCCGAAGCAGTACATCGCGTTTTGTGTCGGTTACATGCGTGGACTGCTGCACAGCCTGCCGAATCAGCGCGGGCGGGTCGAGTGATGTTCATGGTCGATTCAACCGGGCCGGGCCTAAACGTCCGTCGTGAATTTGATTGACCTGTGCTCGTGATACTAGAGGTCGAGTTGCCGCTTGTGGCATAGCAGACCACACAAGCCCGCGAAATCAAACCTACCCGCTTCTTGAGGATTTCAAGGGACAAATTCTGCTGAGCCAAGACCGTCTCCACCCATTGAGGACCGAGTCATGACTCTCACCCAACCTGCATTGTCCTGCTTTTCCCGTCGATCGTTCCTACGGCGGTCCGCGGCCGCTGTCGCGCTGGTCCCCGAAACTGGTCGAGCGTTTGCCAAATCCGCGGACCGATCTTTCGATCTGATTGTCGCCGGGGGAACAGTGATCGATCCTTTTCGGAACGAGAAACGGATCGCCGACGTGGGGATTTCTCAGGGAAAGATCGTCGCTGTGGCCGAGACGCTCGACCGCAAAGCGGGCGCCCAAGTGCTTGATGCCGACGGCCTGCTGGTCTCGCCCGGTTGGATTGACCTGCATGCCCACGTGTTTTACGGCGTTCGCAGAAACGCGGTCCACCCGGACAAGGATGCCGGCGTGTACACTGGGGTTACCACGCTGGCCGACCCCGGCGGTTTTGTCTCTGATCGCTTCACTCTCTTCCGTCGTGAAATTGTGGAGAAATCGATCACGCGGGTTCTGGGCTTCGTCAACGTCTCGGCGTTTCGCCGCGCGGCCGTTGACACTAGCCAGGCATCGCGGCGGCGCCTTCCCATTCACGGTGACTGGTCGGTGTTCAATCAGGAACTGACCATCAAAACTATTGACGAGAATCGCGACGTCATCAAAGGGGTCAAGGTACTGAGTTCGGTGCGGCACAGCGGCAGTATGGGCATCACGCCGACCAAGCTGGCCGTACAGGCGGCCCGCGAAACCAACACGCACGTCATGGCGCATATCGGCATGGCGCCGCCGCTCATCCAAGACGTTTTGAACCTGCTCGGTCGCGGAGACATCATCACCCACTCGTTCAAGGGATTTCCGTCCGGCTTGTTTCACCTCAACGGCCGGCCCGTGGCTGAACTCCGGCGGGCGCTTAAGCGTGGTATGAGGCTGGACCTCGGTCACGGGGCGGGCAGCTTTGCCTGGGAAGCGGCACGACATGCCCGTGCCGCCGACATCCCGCTGCACGCCATCTCCACCGACCTGCATCGAGGCAGCGTCAAAGGCCCGGTCTGGAGTTACGGCCGAACTATGGCCAAATTTCTGCACCTCGGTGATTCCATCGAGGACATCGTCCGAATGGCAACGTTGGGCCCGGCACAACTGATCGATCAAGGCTTCGATCTCGGTTCATTGGAGCTCGGAACGGTTGCCGACTTAACGGTCTTCCGTGTCGTCGAAACGCCGACCGTTCTGACCGACAGCCTGGGAAACAGCGAAACCGGCAATCGAGACGTGGAACCAGTTTACTGCATTCGAGCCGGCAAGCTCATCAGCGACATGAGTGTCGCGCCGCGAGGAGAAGTCGCGCGCAAATAGAGACAACAAGCCTGGGGAACCGTAGTTTTCCTCTTCTGCGCCACTGCCGGTTTACTCCGGTTGCGTGTCGACGTCGATCCATTTTTTCGTTTCGAACGACTGCAGCACCGCGTCGGCAACCGCCTGCGCGTGGGCACCGTGGTCGAAACCGGGCACTGCGTCGCGGCCTTCCACAATCGCCGAAACGAATTCGTATACAAGGTCGTAGCGAAAGACCGTGCTCGGCACGCCCTCGTGCGGATTGCGCGGGCTTCCCTCAACAACCAAAAACTCATCCGGCACCGGTTGCTTCTGCATCGGCGCGCCGTTGAGACCGACCATCACGTTGTTCGGATCGGTCAACTGGTAGGCGGCCGATCCGCTGCTGCCGTTCACCTCTGCCCATTCGTGACCGAAGCCGTCGTTGTGGTAGCCCTTCATCAACGTGCTGCCTTCCCACACGCCGACCGCCCCGCTTGCAAATATTCCGATCAGCGACGACCAATCGTCTACGTCTGACGGTTCGCACGGTTCTCCCTCGGAAGTACGATCGCGGCGGGCGAACCGGGCAACGGCCCCGCAGACCGACTTGAGCGGCCCCATCAGGTCTTGCGCGAAGTCGATGCGGTGGATAGTCATGTCGAACAGATCGCCGGCACCGGCCAGTTTTTTGTATTGACGCCAGCCCCAACTCGTTTCGGGCCAATCAAGAAACCGCTGGCTGCGGAAGTGGCGGGGTTCACCCAGCGCCCCGTCCGCGACGAGGTGCTTCACGTAACGCATCGCCGGGGCAAACCGATACGTGAAGGCCGTCATGTGATGAAGGCCCTGCTCGCGGGCGGCCCGGGACATCTCGGCTGCCTGCGAAAAGTCCAGTCCCAACGGTTTTTCGCACATCACATGCTTGCCGGCTTCGATGCAGGCCAGCGCGATCGGATAATGCGTGAAGTTCGGCGTGGCGATGATGACGGCATCGACCTGCGGATCGGCCGCAACGTCCTCGTAGTTCGTCACCGCCTTTGTCGGGCCCCAATCGGTCTGCCGTTGCGCCAGCAGTTGCTCGTTCGGATCGCAGATCGAGACCAACTCGGCCCGCGGATCGATTTTGATGCCGGGCACATGATGATAATCGGAAACCGCGCCGGCCCCGATAATCGCAATGCGGACTTTGTGCATAGTGGTTGTCCGTGGTCAGTTGGGAGAGTCGAGAGGAAGAATCCACAACCATGCCTGTCTGGCTCTCGACTCTCATCTTTTTTCATTGGTTCCCCTGCAACTGCCCCGCCAGTTCGAGCGCTGCAGTCCAGGTTGTGACTTCGCCGTTCAATTGTGCGTCACGGACAGCTTCGATCAGCAATTTAAATTTCGGTCCCGGTGTGATCCCCAAATCGATCAAGTCGTTCCCGGTTAGCAAGGGAGCGGGATTGATCTGCTCGGCTGGAGTGTTACGGAGATACTCCTCGCAAAAGATCACCGATGAGAGATCGGCGTTCCTCGCCAGAATCTGGGACCGACTGAGTGCCAGCAGATCATCGATCAGCGGATGGGCCAAAATCTGTTTGAGCTTTGCGAGCGGCTGTCGCGGCGCCTCTTCGAGATCGTGTTGATGCTCCAGGAGCCAGCCAACGTGCTCGATCTCACGGTTTGACAGCCGCAGCCGTTTGCAAATTCTGCGGACAATCTGCCCCGCCGCTTCGAGGTCGTGGGGACCCTCAGCCGCGCGGACCGCGTGCAGCAGCGCTGCCGCAGCCAGCTCGAAACCGGGTCCTTCTAGCAGGTTCAACATGTGCAGCGTGCGGTCCCAACGGGTGTTTGGTGAATCAGTCAGAAACGGCGCCAATTCCGGAAGAATGACCGCCAACAAGCCGACGCGGGCCGTCAACTGCATGGCCCGCATGCGGCGAGGATCAACGAGCATTTGCTTAAGTTCCCCTGCAATCCGCTCGGCACTGACCACAAGCATCTGATCGGCCATTTCGCGAATCGCGTCGGCGGTCACCGAATCAAGTTCGAACTGCAGCGTGGCGGCAAAGCGGACGGCCCGCAGCATCCGTAGCTTGTCTTCGCGCATGCGATCGTGGGGATCGCCGATGGCCCGGACTACACTCCCGCCAAGATCCTGTTCGCCGCCGACAAAATCGAAGACCTGCTGCTCCACCGGGTCGTAAAAAATGCCATTGATGGTGAAGTCACGACGCAGGGCGTCTTGTTCGGGCGAACTGAAGGAGACGTGCTCCGGACGCCGGCCGTCGAGATACGGCCCCTCGGTGCGAAAGGTGGCAATTTCTACGTTAACCACATCCTGCGGAGCCTGGACGATGATCACGCCAAAGCTGGCTCCCACGGCGTGAGTGCGGCGATTCCCGAACAGGTCCCGCACCTCATCGGGACGGGCGTCGGTAGCCACGTCATAATCTTTCGGCACCCGCCCCAGCAGAA
>CAUZTK010000192.1:0-7535 GCA_963582395.1 Planctomycetota bacterium
TACAAGGGAGAGAAAGAGACAAGTTCTTCGCATCTCCCCATCTCTCCTTCTCTCCCTCTGATACGAACCCTTCTTGATGCTCTGGGCAGCTTTCCTGACCAACTTTGCGCAGGATTTCGTTGAAAAGGTACTAAATCGATCGTTCCGGATCTGGGCCGACCGAGTGCTGAATCGTTCCGGATCTGGGCCGACCGAGTGCTGATCGGTGTGCAACCGGCGGTTTCTGTCATTGGAAATTCGGATTTGTTTCAAATTTCGTGCTTCGAATTTCGGATTTCCAACAAGCGCGTACGGCGCGCAGATGTGACAACCTAAGACGCTAACCCCTGGATTCTTCGAAAATGCCCCGTTACGACCCCCCACGTATCGAAGTCAAATGGCAGCAATACTGGGCCGAGCACAAAACCTTCGAGACGCCCGACCGGCTCGAGGGAAAGCAAAAACTTTACGTCCTCGACATGTTTCCCTACCCGTCGGGCAATGGGCTGCACGTCGGGCATCCGGAAGGATACACGGCCACCGACATCGTCTGCCGGTACTCCCGTATGCGGGGTCGGCACGTCTTGCATCCCATGGGCTGGGATGCCTTTGGTCTGCCGGCCGAGCAGCATGCCATCCAGACCGGCACCCATCCGCGGATGACGACCGACAAGAACATCAACACCTTCCGCCGCCAGTTGAAGATGCTCGGCTTCAGTTACGATTGGAGCCGCGAGTTCTCCACCACCGATCCCGACTATTTCCGCTGGACGCAGTGGATCTTCCTGCGGCTCTTCGAGAGTTGGTACGACCCCGGCTGCCGGTGGACCGGTCCCGACGGCAAGGCCCGCACCGGCCGCGGACGACCCATCTGCGAGTTGCCCATTCCCGACGACATCCGCCGGCAGGGTGACGAGGCGGTCCGCCGCTATCGAGACCGGCACCGGCTGGCCTACCAACACGAAACGCCGGTCAACTGGTGTCCGGTATTGCGCACCGTGTTGGCGAACGAGGAGGTCAACGCCCAGGGACGCAGCGAACGGGGCGACCATCCCATCGAGCGGCTGCCCTTGCGACAGTGGATGCTTCGCATAACAGCCTATGCCGACCGGCTGCTCAGCGAACTCGACGACGTGGACTGGTCCGAATCGATCAAGCTATTGCAGCGGAACTGGATTGGCAAAAGTCACGGGGCCAATGTTGATTTCCACATCGGCCCAGCAGAGGCGAGCGGCCAGCGTAAGCCGGCTGGTGCGAACAGTGCCGATGGCGTGTCAGAGTCTCAAGAACACCAGGGGGCGAACGCCCCCCGCTCGCCGGCGGACGATGAGTTCGCACAATGGAAAGTCGATCGCGACCGGTCCGGATTTCCCGCCGAGCCGGGCGACGACGTGCTGCGGGTCTACACCACCCGTCCCGATACGCTGTTCGGTGCCACCTACATGGTGCTCGCGCCAGAGCATCCCTTCGTCGAGCGGCTGACCATTCCCGACCAGCAGCCATCTGTGGAAGCGTACTGCCGGCAGGCGGCCACCAAAAGCGATCTCGACCGGACCGACCTGGCCAAAGAAAAGATCGGAATATTCACCGGTTCGTACGCCGTTAACCCAGTCAACGGCGAATGCATCCCCATTTGGATCGCCGATTACGTGCTCATCAGTTATGGCACCGGAGCCATCATGGCGGTCCCAGCGCATGACCTGCGCGACTGGGAATTCGCGGTCGAGTTCGGTTTGTCGATGACCCCTGTTGTGCAGTGGTCCGCCGATTACGAGCCCACGAAAGAGGAGCAGGCACTGTCGCGTCAAATCGATGGCAAAACCGAGTTTCCCTTTGCCGGCGAAGGCACAGCCATCAACTCGGGCCGGTACGACGGTCTTTCCACCGCCAAGTTCAAACAACAAATCGCCGCCGACCTTGCGCAACAGGGGCTTGGCAAACAAGCGGTCAACTACAAACTGCGTGACTGGCTATTCAGCCGGCAGCACTTCTGGGGCGAGCCGTTCCCCATTTGGCACGAGTTGGACGATCAAGGCAACCCGACCGGTCTTTTGCGGACCGACTCGGAAGACGAATTGCCGGTCGAGCTGCCCAAGAACTTCGACTTCAAGCCACCTGAGTCTGTGCCTGCGAGTTCTTCCGAAAGCGGCGGGCCGGAGCCTCCACTGGAAGAGGCCCCCGCAGATTGGCTTTACAAGACGGCCGACGACGGCACCCGGCTGAAACGCGAAACCAACACCATGCCGCAGTGGGCCGGTAGCTGCTGGTACTATCTGCGGTTTGCCGACCCCAAAAACGACCAGACGTTCGTCGATCCCGAGCAGGAAAAGTATTGGCTGCCGGTCGACCTGTACGTCGGCGGGGCTGAGCATGCCGTGTTGCACCTGTTGTACTCCCGATTCTGGCACAAGCTGCTTTTCGACCGCGGAGACGTCAGTCACCCCGAACCGTTTCAGCGGCTGGTGAACCAGGGGATGATTCTGGGCGCGATGGAGTTTCACGGACTCCGAAGCGAAGACGATGAATGGACGTCCTTCGAACCTGACCCGAATGACTGGGTGGTCGTTTCAGAGCATCTTCAGTATCAAAGAAAAGTTGATGGAAAGCTGTTTATTCGAACCAAACTCAAGGAGTCGGACGTAGAAAAACGTGGTGAGAATTGGTTTGTTATCGGGACAGACGCGAAAGTTGACGCACGCACGTACAAAATGTCCAAGAGCCGAGGTAACGTCATCAACCCCGACAACATTGTCGACCGCTACGGGGCCGATGCGCTCAGGCTCTACGAAATGTTCATGGGACCGCTGGAGCAGGTAAAACCGTGGAGCATGAGCGGCGTTGAGGGCGTGTACCGGTTCCTGGGCCGGGTGTGGCGGATGATCGCTGACAACCGGGCTGACGACGTCTGCCTGAACACAGCCGTTAGGGACGTCGAGCCAAACCAGGACCAGCTCCGGGTTCTGCACAAGACCATCAAGGCGGTCAGCGAGGACGTCGAAAAACTCTCATTCAATACGGCCATCAGCCGAATGATGGAATTCACCAACGAAATAAGCGGCCAGGACCCACGGCCGAAAGCAGTGCTGGAGCCCTTTGTGCTGTTGCTCTCCCCCTTCGCCCCGCACATGGCCGAGGAATGTTGGCAGCTCTTGGGTCATGATCAGACGCTGGCTTACGAGCCGTGGCCCAAGTTCGACGAAACGTACCTCGTCGAAACGGAGATCGAGATTCCGGTGCAGGTGAACGGCAAGCTTCGGGCGAAGGTCAAGGTCCCGGCCGATGCCGACGAGTCGGCCATTCAGTCGGCAGCCGAACAGGATGCCTCGGTGATGAAACATCTGGAAGGCAAGCAACCGGTGAAGGTAATCGTCATTCCTGGCCGGTTGGTGAATTTTGTCATCAAGGGGTGAGAGGCCGCTGATCTTAACGAACAGGGGGGGTGACGGGCACCACCACGCGGAACCCGATATCATCGGCCCCGTCTGGTTTCGCGTTGGCGCGGGTGGAAAGGCGTACGTCGTTTTTATCGCGGGTCTTGAAGCTGCCGCCTCGAATGACGTGATAGATGCCAATGCCCGGATCGCTCGGCGTTTCCGCATGTCCCGCGGTGTACAGATCGCCGCACCATTCCGCAACGTTGCCCAGCATGTGCCGCAACCCTGTCGGGGTCGTTCCGGCTGGCATGGCATCTACGCTTACGGTCGTCGGCAGCTCGTCGAAGCCGAACATCAAATTGCAACGGGTTGCGTCCGGCGGTGTGTCGTCCGTCCACGGAAATCGCCGACGCGTACCGCCCCGGGCCGCGCACTCCCATTCGAATTCGGTTGGTAGTCGTCCGCCGGATGAAATCCAGCGGCAAAACGCGCGCGATTCGCCGACCCCGACATTGACGACCGGGTGACGGGCTGCGTCGTCGCCCAGATTTCCACGAGCCTGCCTCCAACGGTCACCGGCAACGACGGCGCCGACCGATTGAAAAAATTGGTCGTATTGCTCGTTCGTGATCTCAGTGAGTGAAATGTAATAAGGCTGGTCGATGCTCTTCACCGACGCCGGAAGCTCACCAGTCACCCGCTTCCAGCCGGCCTCCACGCCGAAAGGGAACTCCTGCGGGACAATGAGCACGAATTGAAGGACCAAGTCACTGCGCCGAAGTTTTTCGGCAACAATCAACCGTGGCAGTTGCAGCCGATCGTCGATCTCGGCTCCGTCAGCGGCGAGAAGTCCTTCGGGCAGACGGCCATATGCCTCCGAGATGTTTGCGGATTTGGCCAGTTGTGCGCCATGAACTTGTGATGCCGATCTGCCGACAGACGTATTCGTGGAACCCACTCGGCGCAGTTCATCACGGGGCGTCCTTTCCGCATCGTTGTTCGGTACGTCGATGGGCCGGTCGCGGTCAAAGACGAGATAAATGCCCCCGGCGATCAAACAGCCGACCAACAAGCAGATTGCAATGAGGACGGTCACTTTCAGACCGGTTGCGGAGGGTTGGGCTTCGTCCCTCACGTCGTTCGAGCCAATAGCAGCCAATCGATTCGGGGACGACGGATTGACGACGGTTTTGTTGTCGGCGTCATGACGAGTGATGCTGAAGTTGCCCCGTTTCGAAAGTTTCACCATCGGCTCCGTCGATGCCGCTGCCTGAAACACCACAGGAGCGTTGGCAACGGCTGTTGTTGTGCCCTCGTCCTCGCCGGGAATAAATTCGAGAGTCGCATCATCCAGATCTGTGAGGACTTCGCCGACACTGCCGTACCGGTCGCCGACTCGCTTGCACAACAGGCGGTCGATGACCCTCACGAGGTCATCTGGCACGTCGGGAACAATGTCCCGAACACTCGGCAATCGGAAATCCCCCGATGTGTGCCACTGAATCCACCCCTGCTCTGTGTCGCCGCCGGTGAACACGTCCGGGAAAAGTGGATCGAAATCGGGTCCGGTCAGCAGTTCCAGTGCCGTCAGCCCCAGGCAATACAGATCGACGCTCGGGCCGATTTCCCCAAACTCTCGTTTGAGCGTTTCCGGCGCGATGGACTTGAAGCCGAATTGACGGCGCGGAATTTGGCCGGCGAGAATCAGTCCGGGCGAGAAATCGAGTTGAACATCCTCGCCCCTGTTGTCGAGCAGACTCTTCGGTTTCACGTCGCCATGAATAATGCCCAAACGGTGCAGAGAGGCGAGTGCCGCCAGAATCTGCCGGAGAAGATTGCGAACCAGGGCCGGTGGAAGCGACTGCTTGACAATCTGCTCCGACAGACTGCTCCCCATCTTTTCAACAATCACCCACCGCCGATCCTTGTTCAGATCCAGAATCGAAACGGTGTTGTCGAGATGGGCCTCGCGCAGCGTGTCGATCTGTCGCCAGATTTTTCCCCAACCATCAGCATCGACCGGCAAATTGGGATGCAGTTCGACGATGACAACGTCCAATTTCGCGTCTATGTTGTAAGCGTTGTAAAGGACAGCGAAATGATTGCGACGGATTTCACTGCGAAGTTCGTAGTTGAGATCGTCCTGCATTTCTCTCACCTCGCGGGCACGTCAGGACTGAACCAGCCTGACCGACAATTTGAGTTCTTGAACTGAGTTTCAGTACTATAGCATTCCCGTCTCTCACGAGATGACGATTGCTGCGGATTTCTGGGTACTGTCGCGAAAGAGGTTTGTGCGTGCTTTCTTCTGACCACAGAAATAGGTCATTTTCCTAAATCCACCAGAATTCGGTGTCCTTTTTCGATGGCAAATCGGATAGACAAGTAGGCGGTGATGACCACGACCGGCTGCAAATCACCTGACTGATTGTTCGAACGTTTTTTCGGAAATTTACTTTCGCCAAATCGGCCAAACGAGCAGCGTCGTGCATGAATCAGATGATTTTTCGATCCGTTGTGGACGCCGACCGACACGCCTCGGCTACGATATGGTAAGCTATCGACGGCAACACGCGCAAATCCCGAACTGAAAAATCCCAAATTGAAACCTACGGCCGCCAGCCGGTCGTTTGAGTCTTGTCGATACTAGGAACGAGGGAATCCGATGCACAAATCCTTCGCCGCAACGTTGTTTTTGCTGTTGCTTGTCCTGCCCAGCGTCAATATCTCCGCCCAAAAACCGGCCGATTCGAACGACGGTCCGCCGAAATCCAAACGATTGCTAACCGCCGGTGACTTTCTACGGATGCAAATGCTCAAACCGAAGTCACTACGCCGCACTTCGACGTTTCTAGGAGTCAAAAAGAGCAAAAGTCACTTGCAAGTGGCCTTTGTGCTGGACGGGACCGAGAGCATGGACCGCGAGTTGGGAGCGTTGAAGTCGAACCTGGAAGTATTCGCCAAAGGTTTACGGGTCCACAAGCGCGGAGACAAATTCAAGATCGAGCTGACCGTCGTCATTTACCGCGACGAAGATGCCGAGTCGGGAGCGGTCACGGTCACCTCACCGACGTTCACCGCCGATACGGGGCAACTGTTGGCGGTGCTCTCGAAAGTCAAAACCGAAACCGGAGCGCCCTATTTCAACGAACTCGCCGACCAGGGCATTTACAGCGCCCTGACGGAGCTCAATTGGGCCGGTACTGATCAGCAGGTGACCCGCTGGATCATCGTCTGCGGCGATGCACCCCCGTACCCTGAAGGAACCGACTATCGCAAACACAGCACCGACCAGCTCATCAAAATCGCCAAAGACAAGCACATTGCCATTTACTCGCTGTTGACGAATTCCGGATTCCTGAACGACAAACGGGACAATGACGAGTTGAGAAAAGTGGCCACCCAATTGCGTCCACAGTCAAAAGCATTCATGGCGAAACTTTCATCCGAAACCGGAGGACGGTTTATCGACATGTGGGATCGAGAACGCGTCGATAACTGGCTGGGCGAATCGCTGGCCGTGATGCAAAAAGTGCCGGCCATCACACAACGGGAGATCGATCAATTCTCTCGGGCCAAACAGAGCCGCCCGGCCCAGAGCGAGTCGATCCGGATTGCCATCCTGCCGCATCTCCCGTTTGAGAGCATGACCTTCGACTCGAAAAAGCCAGCCGTTCAGGTCGCCACAGCCATCCGCCATAAATTTCGCCGGCTTCCGGGTCTTTCCATCAACCAACCTCACGAAGTCAGGCAGGCGTTCGAGAATGCCAAACTCTCGGCCGGCTCCGACGCGGAACTCATCCAGGCCATCGCTGGACGTCTCGATGCCAATTACATCGTGTGGGGCGAGTTTAAGACCGATTACGACCGTGTGCGGCTGGCCTCGCGGATCTATCCGCCCATGGACACAAAACCGCTCGCGCAGGCCGAGGGCACCAGCGATGAAGATGACAACGACGGCATCCGAGACATGGCCCTGTTTGTCGCCCGCAAGCTTCGAGAGCGGACCGTCTCGGCGCTCAGACGCAGCGGTGACGATTCGCAGGCGCTGGCCATCTTTTCCACCCCAGATCGGGACAAGTCGCTGGCCCGTCAGCTCATGTTGCCGGTCTCGCAGGACGCCCGGGCCCAGCGTTCGGTTCTGGCCGGCCTCGATTTGCTGGAGCGGTCATTGCAGTTCGT
>CAUZTK010000193.1:0-7476 GCA_963582395.1 Planctomycetota bacterium
GGCCGATGCTCTCAAAACGTATCAACCAATGCTTATGTCCCTTGATGTCTCGGAAACAACTTTCTATGATTTCGGGCGGCATGAACCATGACGCTGTTTGTGGATGTCTCTGTGCAAGCAACGTGTCGAGACTCGGCCGAACCGATTTGGAGTGGGAAAACGGCAACGACTTTCGTAAATAAGAAAGGTGAAGCTCATGCTGGATTTCAATTTGGGGCGCTGGCATCGGAATTGTGCAGGGGTTTCGCGGCGGGATGTGTTGCGAGTGGGCGGGCTGACTGCTGGGGGCCTGACGTTGGGTGACCTGTTGCGGACTCGAAGCGCAGCCGGCGCGAGCGGTACAGGGAAGTCGGTCATTTGCTTCTGGCTGGATGGCGGTCCCACACACATGGAGACATTCGACCCGAAGCCGAATGCTCCCAGTGATTACAAGGGACCGTATGACGCGGTTCAGACTTCGGTGCCGGGCGTGCAAATCAACGAGTTCTTCCAGAAGACCGCACAATTGATGGACAAGCTGAGCGTGATCCGTTCCGTCCATCACAACAACGGTGATCATTTCGCCGCCGCCCACTGGATGTGGACGGGGTATCACGGCAGTAATGCGTCCCGACTGGAGCCGATGTACCCGAGCATTGGTTCGATCATTTCCAAGCTACGCGGGGCGAACCGTCCCGGCATACCGGCGTTCATCTCGATTCCGCACGCAATGACCATCGGCCGCCGTCCCGGTTACCAGAGCAGCGCCTTTTTGGGGGTGGCGTATAACCCGTTCGATGCCGGCGGTGATCCGAACCGTAAGGACTTCAAAGTCCGCAACATCAGTCTGCCCGGCGGTGTTAATTCAGACCGTGCCGCTAACCGCAAGACATTACTGTCCGGGCTGGACCGCGTTCGCCGGGACGTCGATTCCTCAGGCTTGATGGGCGGCATCGATCAATTCAATCAGCAGGCGTTCGAATTGATCACCGGCCGGGACGCCGCGAAGGCGTTCGACATCAACCGCGAGGAACCGAAGCTGCGAGATCGTTACGGCCGCAATTCGGTCGGTCAGGGAGCGCTGCTAGCGCGACGGCTGGTCGAAGCGGGGGTGGCGTTTGTCACCGTTCATTCCGGCGGTTGGGACAATCACAGCAACATTAAAGGAGCGATGCAGAGTCACGGACCGCGGATGGACTCCGCCATTTCCGCGCTCGTCTCCGATTTAGATCAGCGCGGTCTTCTCGATGACGTGATTGTGATGGTGATGGGCGAGTTCGGCCGCACCCCGCGAGTCAACGGTAACGCCGGCCGAGACCATTGGGGTAACGTGATGTCGGTGATGATGGGGGGCGGCGGGCTGAGAGGGGGCGTCATCGTTGGTCAGAGCGACGCCAAAGGAACCCGGCCGATCAGGCGGGCCGTCAAACCGGCGCACGTGCTGCACACAGTCTACAAGCAGTTGGGCGTCGACACCTCGCTGTTGCACATCAACCACGCCGGCCGGCCGATTCCGGTACTCGGTGAAGGTGAACCAATCGCCGAGTTGCTCTAACCTGCGGCCCATCAGGCTGGGCGGCCAGATCGACAAGCGACGGGGCTTCCAGAGAATCCCTGTCGATTTTGGTTTTCGGAAGATAGATCAAACGTTGCGCATTCCACGAAGTTTTTCCACGAACGCGGCGTGCTCGGCATCGGCTAGACCGCAGCCCAACCCTTCGAGAACACCGGCGACGTCACCTTTCAAAAGCGCGTCGGCAGCGAACCACAATCCGGGAAACACGGTGCTCGTCCGCCTCAAGGTCCACGAATCGACCCTCTTTTGAGACGAACCATTCAATGCGATTCTCCATAATAACAACGACAACGTACTCCCGCACCCCGAGCCGCTCGTAGACCCTGCGTTTGCTATGAAGGTCGTAGGCGACGCTGCTGTAGGCCACCTCGACAACAAGTTCCGGCGGACCGGCCAGGTACACCCCCTCCGGCCGAGTCTGGCCGCCGAATTCCGTGAGGAAGTGATGCGTCCGGTTGGAGTTCGTCCTCCGGACCGAGGATGATCGTGGCGTTGTCGAGGGTCCGTGTTCCGGGCGTCTCAGCCCGATAGACATTCAACCAGGTGACGACAATTCCGTAAAATCCACATGATAATTCGACGCGGCGGCCTGCACGATTACGACTCCATCAACAAGATCGTCTTTGAAGTGATCAGGCATCCGCTCGTAGATTGCGTGAAACGTCGGCTGGTCGAGATGGTCGCCCGACCTGAGCTGCGAGAGTTGTTCGGTGTCGACCAGGGATTCCGTCGCCAGTGACATGTTTGAAGGTCCCCCATGCCTGGTGGAAAGTCGAAAAGAGCGCTGCGCGTCACCTCGCATTCATTGTAACCGGTGAAAATTCGGGTGGGCAGACGGGTTTGATGAATTCGAGGCGGCCCATCAGAACTCGACCGTCATCAGGTCCTCGGCGAGTAGCGTGTTGGGAAAGATCTGGCGGACCGTTTCCAGGCCGATGGGATCGTCTTCGGGATGTTGAGGATCGAAATGCAGCAAAATCAACTGACCGACTTGAGCGTCGCGGGCCAGTTCGGCGACTTGTGTGGAATGGCTGTGACCGGTCTGAACGGCCCATTCGGCCATCTCGTCGGGAAAGTTGCACTCGTGGATGAGGACGTCTACACCGTCGATAAAGTCCACATACGAGGGACCCGCCGTTGTATCGGTAATGTAGGCGATGCAGCGATCCGACCAGTCGATTCGATAACCCGTCGACCCGCAGGGATGCTCGAGCGCGAGATGCGTCAGCACGCCGCCGTTCGGAACTGTCACTTCGTCCGAAAGCTCGACGTACTCAAAATCGGGTTGAACGGGGAAAATTGGCTCCGCGAATAGCAGATCTTGGACCGCCCGAAGCGTCGCAGGTGTTCCGTAAACGCAAACGCGGTCGACATCGCCTTGAGTCATCGGTAGTAAAAAGAAAGTCAACCCGGCAATGTGATCGAGGTGCGCGTGTGAGAGGAAAATCTGGATGTCCCGGGTTTCGAGCCGCCCGGAAACGCGGAAAAAACTGGTCCCGGCATCAAAAACGATTCCGACCTCGGGCAGCATTACACAAGCCGTATGACGCCGTTCGTTGGGATGGTAGCCGCCGGTCCCGAGAAGCTCGATTCGCATTGTACGCCTCAATGACAAATGTTTACACTTGGCCCATGAAGGCTCTCGAAACTCGAACGAACGGCGAGGGCACGCATCCCGGAATCGACTACAACAGACCGGCAGGGGGTGATGAACGCGATTCGCAGCCCTGCTGTTTTTGCTGAAGCAGAATATTCGGCCGATCAGCATTCTTCATTCACGGCTCGACCTTTCGCTGGCGAATCCAGTCGGTGTGAAATCTGCCTGCTTTGTCGACGCGCTGGTAGGTGTGTGCGCCGAAATAGTCTCGTTGGGCCTGTAAAAGATTAGCCGGCAGGTTCTCGCGACGATAGCCATCATAGTAGGTTAGTGCGGAACTGAAACCGGGGACCGGCAGCCCCAGGTTGACCGCCGTCGTCACAACCCGCCGCCAACTCGGCTGCGCCGTCTCCACCGCCGAGCGGAAGAAGTCGTCCAGCAACAGGTTCTCCATGTTCGGGTTCTTGTCAAACGCGTCTTTAATCGCTTCTAAAAATCTCGAACGGATGATGCACCCCCCCCGCCACAGCATGGCAATCTCACCATTGTTCAGTTTCCAGCCGAACTCTGTCGCAGCTGCGTCCAACTGCACGAACCCTTGGGCATAACTGCACAGCTTTGAGGCGTAGAGCGCTTCTCGCACATCTTCGATGAAGTCGTTGCGGGAACCGTCGAACTTGTCTTCGGGGCCGCTGAGCACTTTCGAGGCGCGGCGACGGGCCTCCTTCTGGGCCGACAAGCAGCGGGCGTAGACGGCTTCGGTGATGAGTGTCGTCGGCACGCCGAGGTCCAGGGCGTGCTGGCTCATCCATTTTCCGGTCCCCTTTTGTTGGGCTGTGTCGAGAATCTTGTCCACGAGATGCTGACCGCTTGGGGTGTCGATGACGCTGAAGATATCGCGGGTGATTTCGATCAGGTAACTTTCCAGTTCGCCCTCGTTCCACTGCTTAAAGACGTGATACAAATCGTCGTTGGTCAGTCCCAGCGCGTTCTTCAAAAGCAAATAGGACTCGCAAATAAGCTGCATATCACCGTATTCGATTCCGTTGTGAACCATTTTGACGTAATGCCCCGCCCCGCCCGGTCCGACCCATTCGCAGCAAGGAACGTCGCCCGCCAGCCCGACTTTGGCACTGATTGCCTGGAGGAGTTCCTTAACGTGTGGCCAAGCCTCAGGTGAACCGCCGGGCATAATGCTCGGCCCCTTCAGCGCCCCATCCTCTCCGCCGGAAACACCGGTGCCGATAAAAAGCAACCCTGACTCTTCCACTTCTCTGGTTCGGCGGTTCGTGTCTTCGAACATCGTGTTGCCGCCGTCGATGATGATGTCCCCTGGGTTGAGGAGCGGCTGAAGTCGTTCGATGAACGAATCGACGGCCGGCCCTGCTTTGACCATCAGCATCACCTTCTTCGGCGATTTCAAATTCTGAACAAGCTCTTCCAGAGTATGGTAACCGCTGATGCGGTCGGGGGTTCCCTCGGCGACAACGCCGTCCGGCTGGTCATTGAGGCTGCCGACGAATTCGACAGTCGTCGCGGTGGTGCGGTTGAAGACCCCCACCGAGAAACCGTGGTTGGCCATGTTCAGGACAAGGTTCTGGCCCATGACGGCCAGTCCGATCAGGCCAAGATCGTGCTTCGGCATCGTTTTTTCTCGTGTGGGCTGGTGTTCTGCTTCTCCTTGGTCCCAATGCACACTCGGTGGAGACCTTGAAGATCAAGAATTGTTGTGAGTGAGTCAAGTTTTAGGTGGTGAGTTTTGGGTGATGGAATGATCGATGGCGGCCTCAAATTGAGTCGGCGAGCCTGAGTTTGTTGTGTTCTGTTGCGGCGGCGCTGTCATGAACTTAGACCGGCCACTATACCTTCAGCGGTCATGAATTGCGGTTTTGGGGAGGGCGAAGCTCCCGCTGATCCGTGAATATCACCGATCCAGCGGCTCGGCAGGAGCCTCGCCCTCCCTCAATTTGTGGCCGTGCCGAGTATAAGTCACGTCATAACTCGCCTGCGAAATCCTGGATTTGGTCCTGTAGAGTTTCGGCATCGTCCTGAAGTTCCGCGGCTTCCGGAACATCGCCAAAGATTTTCAGCCAGCGGGCGGTTTCCTTGGTGTCGACACGTCCGCCGTATTTCTCGTCGGCGTAATGTTTCTGCTTGGGCGATTGCGGCCGTTGTGAATCGCTGAGACTGTGCCGTTGAAGTTCGACGACGAATGCCTCGCTATCGATAAAGCCAGCCCGTCGCCGTCGGGCCGCTTTCTGTAAGCGATGATCGCTCGAGATGACCCGAACCTGCCGTGGAGTGGAGTGAGCGGCAATGAGTTCTTCGATGAGAGAATCAGCGTCGCCACCACGAGGGGCAAACAACACCGTCATCTGCTGCACCTTCACCCGTTCGGGAGCATCGTAGGGAGCATCGGCGGCATCGAACACAACAGTGGTCCGGTGCTGTTCGGAAGGGGTCAAGCGGTTCGAGAGGAACGCGAGCAGTCGCATGCGACATTTTTCCAGGAGGCCTGGACCATAGCTGGGTCGCGCCATTTCCGCGGCGTGCATGAGGTTATAGCCGTCGATAATCAGGAATGGTGCAGCCATTTTGCAGACGGTCTCATAAGTTCAGTGGTGGAGATTTCCCTTTCGCTTATCGGAGGATTGTACACACTGGAGTTCCGATCAGTCGAGCCGTAGCTTTCTCCTGCTGATGACCGCCCCGCTTTCTCGGTGTCCGTTTCCTGAACGTCGAGGCTTGCCGACTCCACCGGTTTGTTGATAACGCACCTTGCCGCCAACGATGACTGTGTGCGCCCGCCCGCGGACGTCCCAGCCACCAAAGGGGGTGTTGCGGCTGTTCGAGCAAAACTTCATCGGATCGATGCTCCACGGGACTTGGGGGTCGATGATGACCACGTCGGCATCGGCGCCACTTTGCAAGGTCCCTTTCGGAAGATTCAGCACGCGGGCCGGATTGATCGTCAGTTTTGCAATCAATTCCGGCCAGCTCAAATGACCCGGATCGATCAGGCTTTTGATACAAATCGGCAGCAGCGTTTCCAGCCCGACAATGCCGAACGGTGCGAGATCGACCTCGGCCAGCTTTTTTTCTTCTGCGAACGGCTGGTGGTCGGAACAAATGACATCAATGGTTCCGTCCCGGAGTCCTTCGATGAGAGCGTCGATGTGTTCTTTTGTGCGTAGCGGCGGGTCGACCTTGTAGTTCGAGTCGAACGACTCAAGCGAGGCGTCGGTTAGTGTGAGGTGGTGCGGAGTCACGTCGGCGGTGACTTCGATTCCCTGTAACTTCGCCCGCCGAATTTGCTCGACAGAGCTGGCTGTGCTGACGCACATCAGGTGAACACGTCCGCCGGTCATTTCGGCCAGAGCAATGTCGCGTCCGACCATGATGCTTTCTGCAGCCGCGGGCATTCCGCGCATCCCCAACCGCATCGAATAGTAGCCGTCGTGCATGACTCCATTGTCAACGAGTTCCGGCACCTGAGGGTGGTTAAAAATGGGCCGGTCAAACATCCGCGTGTATTCGAGCGCCCGCCTCATAATTTCGGCGTTGGCGATGGGCCGTTTCCCGTCGGTAAACGCGACCGCCCCACCATCGACGAGCTGTCCGATTTCCGCCAACTCCTGGCCCGCATGATTTTTGGTGACGGCCCCCAGAGGAACGACGTTGCAGTGCCCAGCCCGCTCGCCTTGCAACAGAATGAATTCGGCCGCCGCGCGGTTGTCGACAATGGGTGACGTATCGGGCAGACAGGCGACGCTGGTAAATCCACCGGCCAGCGCGGCTGCCGTCCCGCTCTGGATCGTCTCGTCTTCTTCATGTCCGGGTTCTCGGAAGGCGACGTGAAGGTCGATGAAACCGGCGCAAATGATCTGTCCCGCAGCGTCGATCAGTTGATCGGCGACCACCGTTGCGTCGTCGAGGCTCACAATTCGGCCGTCATGAATCAGCAGATTACCCGTGCGGTCGATCTGCTGGGTCGGGTCGATGACCCGGCCGTTATGAATCAGCAAACTGCTCATCGTTGGGCGTCACTCAACGGCCGATGCCGCTTTTTCGGGGCTCGCGTTCGGGATGGTGGATTCTCGAATCGCGGCATGCGTCACTGATTTCCGTTCTGTTTTCTCTGGTGCAGAAGGTACAAGCAGGCCATGCGAATCATCAAACCGTTGGTGACCTGATCGAGGATGACCGAATGACTGCCGTCAGCCACTTCGGGCGTTAACTCGACGCCCCGGTTGATCGGACCAGGGGCGAGAATCAACACATCCTTTTTCGCCTTGCGGATGCGCTGGCCGTTCATGCCGAACAG
>CAUZTK010000194.1:0-7475 GCA_963582395.1 Planctomycetota bacterium
TGGTGGAACGGTTTCCCGATCAACCCGTTGCACAGACTGCCATGATTCGGTTGTTTCAGTTGTGGTCCGCCGCCGAGCCGGTCTGGCAGCGGGTTCGGAAAGTGCATGTCGGACGACAGCAGTTTCAGGTCGATGCCGCCGCCATTCGCAGCCGCATCGAGAAAGCAGAGTCTCTGGCCCGAGTCTCGCCGACTCTCCGTGACCTGAGCACGGTTGACCTTGGTCCCGATCCAATACGACTGCTCAGCAGCAGCGGCACACTGAAAACCGCCGGCGATAAAAGCTGGCATCGTGCCGCGACCGACAACTGGCTCGACCAAGCCCTGCGGATGGCGTTGCTGCTGCGATCAAAAAGCCCGGCCTTATACCGTACCCCGGAAGTGCAGTTTTCGGTTGCGTCGTTGTTGCGGCAGCGGGGAGCACATCGTCTCGCCGACGGGTTTTACCGCCGGTTCGACGGTAGTCACGACGTGTGGAATACGACGGCGGCGACCGAATTGTGGATGCTGCACCCCGTCAGCCTGCCTCCGAAGGAGATGGTCGTCTGTAGACGCACTGCGGTGCGCCCCGTGCTGGATGGCCTACTTTCCGATCGTTGTTGGCAGAACGCGGAAATCATTCGCCTGGTTGGTTCACCGGGCGAGAAATTCGACGAACGACATCACGCATTTTCGATGTTGTCGTATGACGCCCAGTACCTGTATTTCGCGGCTTCGGTTCCGCGACATCAGCAGACGCCCCCCGACGGGCCGATGCACGCGGGACGCACTCACGATACCGACCTGCGGAAGTTCGATCGTGTCAGCCTATTTCTTGACGTGGACCGCGATTACGCGACTTTCTACTCGTTGAGCATCGACCAGCGGGGCTGGACCTCCGACGCCTGCTGGGACGACGAGTCGTGGAACCCGAAGTGGCACGTCTACTGCGCCACCGACGAAAATGGATGGCGTGTGGAAGCGGCGATTCTACTGCAAGAGCTGGTTCCCTTAGCCCCGCAGAAAAACGTCATGTGGGCGGTCGGAATCGTGCGGACAATTCCGACCGTCGGTCTCGAAAGCTGGACGCACCCAGCCGGGACACGGCCGCGACCGGAGACCTTCGGGCTGCTGCGCTTCGACTGAATTGTTTTCACACAACGATCGAGGTCCGCTGCGGATGGAATACAGGTACAGCTCAGACTGAACGTGTTGCTGTCCTTGCGAGCCGTTTGTTGCACGAATTGCGTTGTTGTTGTATCTATACACTCGTGCTCTCTTCGTCGTTACTACTGAGATCGCGAAGTAGACTATGGGTTTGTTCATCGGCATGGACGAGGCCGGCTACGGTCCTAATTTAGGACCTTTGGTGGTCACAGTGACGGCTTGGGAGGTTCCCGGAGATCCGTGCCAGACCGACTTCTGGTCGGAGTTGACCGATGTGATCGTCCGTTCCAGCCCGGTCGATGACTCCCGGCTGCACGTGGCCGATTCGAAACAAGTTTACAATCCGGCACGCGGCATCGCGAATCTGGAGCGGTCTGTGCTGTGCGTGCTGAATTCGTGCGGCCTGTATCCGGCCGGATTTCGTGAACTCTACCGGGAGCTCATTGGCGAGCAGGACCTGGCCGAAAATCCGGCACCGTGGTTCGAGGGGAGCGATTTTCCGTTGCCGCTCGTCGAACATGCAACGCGTTTCGACGAAATCACACAACGTTTCTCTGCCTGTTGTCGGCGAAGCGGAATCCGCCTGCGGGCGGTTCGTTGCGACGTAGTGCTGGCCGAACGGTTCAACCGCTTGACCCGCCGATACGGCAGCAAAGGACTAACACTCTCCCGGACCAGCCTGGGGCTGCTGCGGACCGTTTGGGATCCCGACGAGCGGCAGCCGATACTGATTGTGGCCGACAAGCACGGCGGCCGAAACCGCTACGAACGGCTGTTGAGCGAAGTCCTCGACGGCCGAATGATCTTTCGCGGCCGGGAAAGTACGGCTTGCAGCGATTATCGAGTCGGTTCGACCGTCATTCATTTCGAGACGGCCGCCGAGTCACATTTTCCCGTGGCAGTCGCGTCGATGGTGAGCAAGTACGTTCGCGAATTGGCGATGACTTTGTTCAACCGATTTTGGTGTGGCCTTGTTCCCGGTCTCAAACCGACCAAGGGTTACCCGGTCGATGCCCGCCGCTTCAAAGCTGAGATTGCCGAAGCGCAATCGCGGCTGCGAATCCCCGACGAGATCCTCTGGCGCGAGCTTTGAAACTGCGTATTGCGGATCGCTAGAAACATGGCGCTGATCCGTTTTTCAGGCCACTTGTGCGTGCCGCGTCTCGAAAGCATCTGCCCCTCCGCCTCCGGACGAGCCGTTGGACTTTCTTTGGTAACGGTCCACCAGCATCAAAATGGCCGGCAATGTCACCAGCGAGACGAACAGGCAACTGCCAATCCCAATCACCAACACCAACCCTAGGCTGTACAAACCCCGATGGGCGGCGAACATCATGCTACCGAAACCAATCATCGACGTCATCGACGTCAGCACAATGGCGTTAATCGTGCTCGACGAGGTCCGGTAACATCCCCGCTGCATGCGGAAGTCGTGTACGACGTGTACTCCGTCATCGACACCGATGCCGAGCACAAGCGGCAACACGATGAGGTTGGCCGGGTTCAGGTCGAGACCCAACAGCCCCAGCATGCCGAACATCAAAACTCCTCCTGCCAACGGTGGGAGCATGGTCAGCACGACGTCCCTGAGGTAGTGGAAGTCGAGCACGGCGGCAATGGCCATCGACATGCCGACGTAACCCACCACGAGCCAGATCGGATTGATCTCTCCGCCGCGGGTCTTGATGGTCATCGCCGTGAACAGGACGACCGCCAGCGGGGGCAGCAACGTCAACAGCTTGTGTTTGCGACGCAGAAAGTCGAC
Source organism: Planctomycetota bacterium (assembly GCA_963582395.1). Classification (GTDB taxonomy): domain Bacteria; phylum Planctomycetota; class Planctomycetia; order Planctomycetales; family Planctomycetaceae; genus CAUZTK01. The sequence goes on from CAUZTK010000194.1 coordinate 2,911, forward strand.
CAGCAGCACGACGCAGATGACGGCAAACGCGTACAAGGCGGCCGACCGATAACTTTCCAGAATCTGTCGCGATGCCTCGTAATTTTGCAGCGGTGTTCCGGTGGCATCCGGGTCGATTGAGCGGACGTCGGCGACAAAGCGGCTCAACGGTCCGATCTCCCAAATTTGCTCCTGCGGATAGATTTGCAGCAGCCATTTTCCCTGCGCGCTGACGAACCGCGACGTCAACTCGATCGGAAGATCGGCCAGCGTGACCGGTTCGGCGTCGGAGGCGACTGCGAAGGTGCGAAACTGCGCCAGCAACGCCGCAGCCGTCCGCTGTTGAAAGGCGTTCAGAAAATGGGCCTGGTCTGCGAGTGAAAGGCGTTCAAACCGGTCCAGAAACGCATCCAATGTCTCCAGGATGTTTGAGGCGACCCGGTCTCGGCGGCGGCGCAGCGTTCGATAGAGGTCTTCCAGCGTGCGGCCCACAACGGCCGGATTGACGCCGGACAAACGGGGGGGCTGTTCGGGCAGTCGGGAAAGTTGCGCCCCGAAGGCTTGCACCAACAGTTGCGTTTCTTCAGATGGATGTGCTGGCAATCGCGAGGCCAGTTCTTCGACGTGGTGTACACTGGGCAGCGATTCGAATTTCTGGCGTAAGGCACGCGCCTCGCCGGGCGTCTCCGCTACCGACACGGCAAACAACAGCGAAGCTTGCGCGTTGTGAAACACGCGTTTTTGCACCTCGATCGACTCCAAACCCGCAGCCTGCAGGTTCAGCAGGTTGTCATCGTAGCGAATGCGCAGCTTCCATCGTCCCTCCTCGAAACCAACCGCCTGAAGGCCGATGCCCGCAATCACCACTCCGGAAACAAGCATCACCGTCAGTGGGAACCTCGATGTGATCAGTCTCAGCGCATGCCCTTCAAACGGCGTGGGCAACTTTTTCGGCTCGACGTGCTGGTCGGCCAGAGAGATCAGCGCCGGCAGGACGACAAACGTCGCTGCTGCGCACAGAATGATTCCTCCCCCGCTAATAATGCCGAGTTCTGCGATCCCCAGGAATGGCGTGAACGATGCGCAAAAGAACGCCAGTGCCGTTGTCACCGCGGCCGTAATGATCCCCGTTCCGACGCCACTCGAAGTTTCCAGCAGCGCCGGCCGTAACTGCCGTCCTGCATGCCTGAGCTCCAGATACCGGGCCAGGTAGTGAATGGCGAAATCGATTCCCAACCCGATCAAAATCACCGCAAATGAAACCGACAAGATGTTCAAGTGGCCGATGGCCAGTGTGGTGTAACCGAAGCCCCAAGCCAGACCGATGGCCAGCATCAACAATGCCAGCAACGGGTGCCGTACTCCACGAAATCCGAGAAACAGCAACAGGCCGACACCGGCAAAGGAGACGAGCGAAGCGTTCAGCATATCGGTTTGCGAACGGCGCATCTCGTCGTTTTCGAGTACCGGAATGCCGGTGATGCTGATCTGGGCCGACGTGTGCGCTGTGGCGACTTCCCCGATCAGTTCTCGCAGCCGGTCGATCGATCGGGTCGCGCCGCCAAAACCATTCTGCTCGCCGGCCGGATGGGTTTTCAGAAATCCTATCGTCCCCTCATCGTTGAGAAGATAAACGATCTGGTTCGCATCGGTCCGCAACTGAGGATCGACCGGCAGCAGATCGGGCCAGGGCGAGTGAAATTCGTCCGGATCGTTCAGAAACTCTGCCATGCTGCCGGTCAGCAGCTTGGTGTGCTGAAGCAGGGGGTTCGGTTCCCGGCTAGTCGACGTCGATTGCGCTTGCCGAAGTTGATTGTCCAACTGGTAACGTAACCGCGAAATGAGCGCGTCGAGACGAATCAGGTCCCATTGTCCCTGCAGAATGGGTCGATACTCGGCAAATCTCGATAACCCGGTTTCCAGTTGTTCGGGACTTAGATAATGCAGACCTTTTCGCCGCAATCGTCCCGATTCATACTTATACAGCACATTGATAAACAGCTCCGGCTCTGCCGCCAATCGAGCGCCGAGATCCTCAAGCACCCGCTTGATCGCTGCCGAGGTGTCCGCCTCCACAACGACCACAATGTCTGACGCATCGCCGAATGCCTCAGTGTACTGAATCCAGCGACGATGAAACGGAGCGTCCGGATCGATCAAGTCGGCCCGCTCGGTCTTGAAGTCGATGCATTGGACCGTCAGCCCGACACAGACGAACGCCAGCAGCAGCACCAGGCACAGAGTCAGCCGCGGACGCTCAGATCCGAAGCGGGTGACCGAGCGCAAGGCATCCCCCAGCCACGAGCCATCTTGGTGCTGGGCGGCAGCCGGCCGCTTGGAATCTTCTTGGTGCATCCGTGCCGAATTCGAAACGGTCAATGTCCTTGTCGCGGTTGTCGGAGAGAGCTTTGGGCTGAGATTCAAAAAGAATTGACAGGTACTCTCCGTCCCCTCCAGACGAAGCCACCGAGACCAGTTCGGACGATCATCCAGTCCCCCTCGAAACGCAGAAATCGCTAAAACGCAACGAGAGGTTCATCAATGCCTGACAAACGCCCTTTGCCGACTGTGCCAAAAGAGGGCGTATTCTAGAGAATTTTCCGCGATTCCAGCAAGCTGATCCTGGTCCGAATGCCGAAAATCTGCACAAGGACGCGGCGCTCAACACCTCATGTTCGACCTACTACCGCATCAAATCTCGATTGACAGGTTGGGTGCCATCCATGAGGAATCCTCTGTCAAGATCGGGAGCGAGATTTTTGCGGGATTTCCCAACTATCCATTCGGCATCACCCGCCACAGCGGGGCGCCACGAATCAAAATGCGGTCACTCCCATTCACGGGCACGGCATCACGTTGCGCCATGGCACCCATCGGGATGAAACCTGAAACCCGCTCACAATCTCAACGTGGAACAGACTGTGATTTCTCTTTCTAAAAACAAGATGAAGACTGAGCCCCGTTTGTTGAGCCTGAGCTTTTTTTAGGCGGCTTGAACCGTCTCCTTCCACAACGTTCCGTGTTTCACGGGCAGCTTGTCTGCCAGTGCGATTGACCAGTTGGCGTCGGTTGCTCCAATGACGTTGATCCCGTCAATCGCACCGGCACTGGTGGGCAAGCCCCCAGTGGCACCCAACATGTCAATCGATATTTGACGCAGTACTAGGCAAGTGCGACGATCTGGTTCTGCGAATCAAGTCGCACGGCCTTGGAATAATGATGCACGCTGACGTCCTCGGTTACGGTCGTGGGAACCCGCACGATCAACTCGATCCAGGTTGGCGTGTTAAACGCTACGAATGCCAGGTTCATCCCACCGATCAGCTCATCCGGCTCCCGCGACAGATCCGGCAACAGGACAGGTCCGGTATCCGGCTGATAGATCATATCACGTTCATTTGCGTTGATGGTCTTCACCGGAAAGTCGAGGACCGCAATGTAACGATCCGATTCGATTTGGGTCCGCGCGTTAAGGGGCCGATTCGCCAGGACCGCCTCGACAATGGCTTCCGGCGTCTCCAAGACCTCACCTGGCGTCTCTGCCAAATCAATGCGGAGACTGTCGAATGTCTCGTCCACATCGATGACCTGTCGCTCCGGCTGCTTTCCTAAAGACGGCGGATAGAGCATCACACCATTGCCAATGTTGTCAAAAGCTTTCAACACTAACCATTGAGTCCGCGAGCACACCGGCACGAAGTCTGCGTTGGGCATGGTCCAGATGTCGCGTTCGACGCCCACACGTTCCGACTTGCAATTAGTACCCAGGAAGAACTCTCGCGTTTGTTCTGTGGACTTCTCCGTAATTCGACATCGGCAATCAATCGGAATCCGCGCATTGTTTAACGTGAACGGCGGCTTATGACTGACGGTTTTGGGATGCTTTTTCAGAGTGTCAATCCGAAACGTAAAGAACGAGCGGTGAAATTCGAGGGTTTCCATGCGATCTCGATTAGAATAAGAAAACAGGAAGAGAAGTCAGTTACTTTTCGGCTCATCTCGAAGAACGTTGATTAGATCGGGCGCACCAGCAGGCCTTCCAATCGGAATCTGTCGGGCCGGGCTGTTTCCAAGAAACGTTGAGAAGTTTATCAGATGTGCCGCGCATGGCGTAGGACTGGCGCAGGGGGTTTGATCGGCACATCCGATAAACGTGCGTTGAACTTAGCCGCGGATTAGTATGCGCACGGCAGATCCATACTTGTCAGGTCGTGTAGGCTTGAGTGCTGGAACATCGCACTCTTGGGAGACACGATATGGGACGTCCAGAGATCGACCTCGACAACTATTTGGATTGACAAGAGCGTCTTGAGAATTACAAGGCCATCAACTTGGAAGTCGAGGTGTTCTGCCTCCAAGAAGGAGTTTCTCGAACGACCTTCTATAAACGACCTTCTATAAGTGGGCCCAGCGGCTTAAAGATGGCATCCCTGAGTCGATGATCGCTGAGAAATCTGCTCGGGAACGAGCCGAGTCGGGGGAAGCGGTGTTCATGCCGATCTCGCTCAAAGCTTCTCCGGTGGTCATCGAATTGTCCAACGGCGGCACCGTGCGGCTACCGCTGGGCGTCGACCAGGCCGTGCTGG
>CAUZTK010000195.1:0-7419 GCA_963582395.1 Planctomycetota bacterium
ATGCCGGTAAGAACGTGCAAGGACGCAAACGATATATTCTGGTCGATACGCTGGGGCTGCTGATCGCGGTGGTCATCACGGCCGCCAGCGTTCAGGATCGTGACGGAGCCAATCTGGTGTTCCAGGAAGCGCGTGGTGAAACGAGACTCGAAATCGTCTGGACCGATGGTGGCTACGCAGGCAAACTGGTCGAAACAACGCAACAGACATTTGGCTGGAAACTGGAAATCGTGAAACGCAGTGATGATGTCAAGGGATTCAAAGTTCTTCCGCACCGCTGGATCGTGGAACGGACGTTTGGTTGGCTGGGCCGTTACCACCTGTTCTGCCACGAACACGAAGCCAAGATCGCTAGCAGCCGCGCCGAGATCCACCTTGCGATGACTCACATCATGCTCCGCCGTCTGACTCGAACTCCAAAACCTCAGCACCAAAACGAACATCTCCTCGCCCATATCGCGTGAATTACCAGATGCCCTCTTAGATCAAGGTGACCATCTCGTAATCCCCACTCGACTTGCAATCACGACAAAAATCTGAAACAAAGCCGAGATCGGGGTAAGGAAGACCGGTCTCCCTCCCCTCCGAACTGTGCGTGCGGATCTCTCGCACACGGCTCTCCGGTTGATGGTTTTTCTTCTGCGAGGATTGACTGGTAAGACGATGGGCTGTGACCAGAGAAAACAACCCGGCGTTTGCAAAGAAAGTATTCGGCCAGCGATGATGTATTTCAGGCTGTGACCGTTCGCCCACTTCGTCTTCACGCGAATCGTGGCTCGAAGTTTCTTCAGGCTTTTCTTCCGTGGCCAGCATCTTCGTCAGACGCTTCAGCCGCGACGAAAGACCTTTGGAAAAGTCATCCATCGTGACGCGGTCGACTCCGGCTGCTCCCTGGTTCTGGGCCACTTTTATGAACGACCAGAACATGTTCGCCAGACAGCCCGGCCGAATCGAGTTCACTTTCGTTACGGACTGGTCGTTCACATCCAGTTACTTCCCACCCCCGCACGCACCCAGTCCCGAATGTCAGGCATGGGTGCCTGACCTACGACTCACAAGAACCTTTCGGGCGGCCGCCTAAACCAGACGAGGTCGAATTCAAGACCGGCAAACTCGACAACCACTGAGAGAAGATGCAGAATGGTGATGAGGCGAAATCACTGAAACATACTGCCGGTGCGGCTTCGGTCTTCCGGACCGTCTCTTGGGCAGCTATCAACAAAGCGTCACCAAGTGGGAGCATCAATGAGCGACGGAGAATTGGCAGGACGGGTGGCATTGGTCACGGGGGGATCACGGGGAATCGGCCGGGCCTGCTGTGAGCTGATCGCCGCTGCCGGTGCCGACGTGGCGGTCAATTACCAGGCCAACGAAAGCGCTGCCGCCGAAACCGCCAAGCTGGTGGAAGCGGCCGGTGCTCGTGCCTGCGCAGTTCAGGCCGACGTCTCCTCTGCCGACGACGTCTCGACCATGGTTGAGGAAGTCGAGCAGCAACTGGGTCCCATCGACCTGTTGGTCAACAATGCTGGCATTTTTGTGCCGGCATCGCACAGTGAAACCACGCTGGAAATCTGGCAGCGAACAATCGACGTCAATTTGACCGGGGCCTACCTGGTCATCTGGGCGGTGAAGCAGGGCATGATCGAACGCCGCTTCGGACGGATCGTCAACGTCACGTCGGTCGCCGCGCTCCGCGCCCGGCCCATTTCGATCGCTTACGCGGCCAGCAAAGCTGGAATGGTCGGATTGACCAAAAGCCTTTCCGAAGCGATCGCCGCTGAAAATGTCCGCGTCAACGCCGTCGCGCCGGGGCTGATCGAGACGGAAATTCTGGACGGCGTGTCGCAAGATCGACTGGACGCGATCATCGAGGCAACTCCGATCCAACGAATCGGCCGGCCCAAAGAGATCGCAGAAATGGTGCTGTTTCTGCTCTCGGAACGATCCAGTTTCGTGACCGGCCAGACAATGGTCGCCAGCGGCGGCCGCGTGTTATTGCCCTGAGCCCCTAACGCGGCCTATCGGCCGCAGACAAGAGTTGAGAGTCAAGAGCGGAGAGCCAGAATCTATTGATGTGGATCTTTCTGGCTCTCGACTCTCCGCTCTGGGATCTCCGCAACATGCGCGCAGGTGTGACAAAGTGAGACTCTAACCCGACGGAGCCGGAACCAAACAAGGAATGTCACAAAAATGGTGTCAGGCGGCCGGACGCAGGATGTCTGAGCCAACAATCTGGGCCAGATAATCCTGCATCTCGCGGTACACCGTTTCGGCGACGAAACGGCGGCGGAAAAGTCGTCCGGCATGGGTCGACATCGACTCGAGCCGCTCCTTATTGTCGTAGCATTCGATGACGGCCCGCGAGAGTTGTTCGGCGTCGCCGTTGGCGTATGTGATGCCGCACCGATGATCTGCAAGTAAATCGGCCAGCACACCCTGAAGGCTCGAAATGATCGGCAGTCCGGCCGATAGATACTCGATCGGTTTGTTCGGAATGCTGAGCCTGAAATCACGGGTGCTGACATACGGGGCCAGTCCGGCCGACGACATCCGCATCAACGTCCAAATCTTCGCCGCATTGACCCAGCCGGTCAAAAGAACGTTCTCGCAGTCTGCAGCGAGCCGCCGCCATTTCTCGATCTGCGGTCCGGTCCCGCACAGAACAAACCGCACCCTCCGGCTGGACTGCGACAAAATTCTCGCAGCGTGGACAATCGTCTCGATCTCGAAATGGCGGCCAATCGTGCCGAAAAAACAGACCACGAATTCGCCGCTCTCGGTTGAGATTCCGTAACGGCGCCAGAATTTTTGGGCCTCAACGAGGTCCCGTTCGTGCGGTTTTTTTTCTCGGTAACCCATCGGAAAGGGGCGGTCCAGCGCGGTCCGCTCTCGGTCGGCGTAGTCAAGTGCCCAGCCGATCAGGCCATCTGTGATGCCGGTGATCGCCGTAGCCGATTGGCACGAATGGATGACGCTGCGGCGGGAACGTCGGAACAGAGGCCGGATCAACGGCCGGATCCAGCGAGGTGCCAACTCCACAATGGCATCGGGCCACATGTCGCGGACGTCGAGCACGACCGGGATGCGGCGCTGCCGGGCGTATTCGGTCGCTTCCCGGCACAGTTCCAAAAGCGGAAGCGAACACAGGATGACGTCCGGCGGTGGAACGTTCGGAGCCAGGCGACGAAACTTTCCTGCGATGCCCCGATGGTTGAGGATGCGGCGCAGTGAAACGTTCGTCCCATATCGGGGCGCGTGCAGCAGCCGAATCTGGTAACGGGGACCGACATCGATCTGTGTGTCGCGCTGCACATGGTGCCGTTTGCGCAGATGATCAAACGCCGAGGTCCACCAGGCGACGTCGTGACCACCCGCGGCCAACGTTTCGGCGAGTAGACCTGTCCTGAGCAGACGGTCGTCCGCCCCACCAATCGGCAGCGGTTCTCCAACGGTAATCAGCCAGACTTTCATGCGGTTGCAACACCTCAAGCCGACCAGTTACGGTCGAAGTCGACGGCAGGGCCGCCAGTTTGTGAATTCTTTGAATCCGATCATGATTTCCGAAACGACCATCAAGCGACATCTTTTTGCGGCGCTGCGATCAGTTGTCGATACATCCGCAGCAGCTTCTGTTCTTCGGACTTCCAGTTCAACGTCGTTTCAACCGCCCGTCTTCCACGGCGTCCCAGGGCTTCGGCTTCGGTGGGGTGTCGCAGCAGCCACTGGATCGCGTCGGCAATCTCCTGCACGTTATTCGGGTCGACAAACAGCGTGCAGCCGATGTCCTCATACAATTCCCGCCACTGTGGAAAGTCGGAGGCGATGATGGGAATGCCGGCGCTCATGTACTCGTACATTTTGGTCGGCAGGGCATCGCGGTAGTTCGGAAAATCGTGCAGAAGATTTAATCCGATGCGAGCCTGATGCAGTAATGTGGGAACTTCACGGGCCGGTTTCCAGCCCAGCCAGTCGACCCTCGACCACTCGGGCATCGAGCTTATTTTTGTCTGCAGAGCCGGGTCGTGGACGTGCCCGATTAGCATCAGTCTCGCGTTGAGATGTTCGCTGACCAGTCCGATTGCCCGGACCATCTCTACGGCGCCGCGGGCCGTCGAAATCTCGGCGCTGGCGTGTATCACCAGCGGTTCACACTGATTGTACGGTCGAAACTGCACAGGCCGGTTGTGAGAGACTCGGGGAAAATTTCGCACGGTGCACGTTTTTTTCGTCGGGAAGCGGCGGGCGATGGTGGGGGTGGCGGCGACGATTCCGTTGGCAACACGACCAAATGCTGCTTCGGCCAGCGAGGCACAGCCGGCAACAATCGGCCGCAGACAGCGGGGAATCCAGTCCTTAGACCGGACTTGTCGCGGCAGGTCCTCGTGCACGTCGTAAACAACACGTTTACCCCGCAGCTTCAGCAACATCCCCACGCCGATCAGCTCGGGATCGTGGAGATGATATACGTCGGCGTTTTCGTCGACGGCAGCCGCGTAAACGGCGATCATGGTTTTCGTCACACGGCTCCAGCGGAAACGGTTAAGCGGAACGCCGCGGATTCTCACGCCGTCAATCAGTTCCGTCTGCTCGTGCGGGGCCACCAGGGTAACGTTGTAACCCGCCTCGGCCAGCGACCGGCACTCTTTGAAAAAAATACGGTTGTCCAACGGCGGGTGAACCGACGTCAGGTGAACGATATGAAAGGATGAAGGAGGAAGGAGGAAGGAGGAAGGAAGCAAAGCAGATCTAGATTCATCGTTCATCGTTCATCATTCATAGTTGAGTTCATAATCCCGCGACCACTCAATTACGTTTAAGCATCGCCAGGTCCGAAAGTCGAACCGGCGTTTGCCGGCGGCGGTCAACTGCCAGTCGCGGCTGGTTTCGGCCAGATCGAGCGCCTGCACTCGGCGAGCGGCATCGCTGGCCAGCGTTTCTTCAACCCACGGGTTCAGCGTGGTCAGCCATTGTTTCTCCGGTGTGGCGAAACCGATTTTATCTTTGCGGTCGAGAATGGCGTCGGGAACAATTCCCCGCATCGCCGCCCGAAACACGGCCTTCGACTCCCCTTGTGGCGAGATGATGTATTCTTCCGGCAGCGACAGCACAAACGAGACCAGCTTCGGCGTCAGAAAGGGGACGCGACTTTCGATCGAAAATGCCATCGAATTCCGGTCTTCGTAGCGGAGCAAGTGCGGTAAGCTGAGTTCTTGCAGTTCTCGACCCAGATGATGCCGCAACACGTCTTTGGTCGTTGAGTAATTCAGGACGGCCGGCGCGACACCGCGCTCGGCAAACCACCTCATGTTAAGCCAGCGCGGTGCCAGTTGGCGCCCAATCAGGTACCGTAGAGATTTCTGTAAACGCGGGGGCAGCAGAAAATCGGCCGCCAGCAGAGTCATGCCGACTTTTCCCGTGCCGTGCAAATGGGAACACCGCGACCAGAAGCGAAGGGCCCCAGAGAAGTCGCGCCGCCGCCACAACGTCGCCAGCCGAGCGCCGAGATAAGTTCGGTAGCCACCGAGGATTTCGTCGGCTCCCTGTCCGTCGAGCATCACCTTGATACCGTGCTCGCGGGCCAACTGAAACACACGGTGTTGAGCGTAGGGACTGGTGCTGCCGATTGGTTCGTCGTGTGCGCTGGTGACGTTTTTAAGATCAGCGAGTAGCTGATCGGGATTCGAGCGGACCTTGTGGACCGCAGCATGGCTCGCGCGGCCGACCAGGTCGATCCAGCGCTCCTCGCTCAGTTGATCATCGTCGGCAATGAAGCTGAAGAAGTGCAAATCGAGTTTGTCTCCCCGCAGGTGCCGCATCGTCATGGCAATCGCTGAGGAATCGATACCACCCGATAGCGCGGCGCCGAGGGGAACATCGCTGCGCAGGTGCAGATCGACGCTTTCCAAAAACATCTCGCGCAGGCGGCGGGACGCTTCACAGAACGAAATGTCGAGCGTTTCATCACAATCGATCTGCCAGTAGCGCACCGGCCCTTCCACCGTCATGCGATCCAGATTCACGTGCAGGTAATGCGCCGGCGGCAATTGTCGCACGTCTTGAAACAACGTTTCGCCACCGTGGTCGGTGATGCCGTACCGCAGGTAAAGATACAGCCGGTTTGCATTCGCTCGGCGAGGCAGACTGAATCCGTCGAGTAGTACCTTAATTTCCGAGGCGAAAGCGAAGCTGTCAGCATCGCTGCCGTAAAACAACGGTTTGATACCGAAGAAGTCACGGGCCAACAGCAAGCTGTTTTCCTTCCGATCGAAGATCGCAAAGGCGAACATTCCGACGAGCCGCCGAAACACGTCGGTGCCCCATTCACAATAGGCTGCCAGCAGAACCTCGGTGTCCGTTTCGGAACAAAACCGGTACCCATGCCGCTGCAGCTCGGACCGCAGTTCGAGGTAGTTGTAGATTTCTCCGTTGTAGATGATGTGATAGCATCCGTCGGGGCTGCTCATCGGCTGCCAGCCGGCCTCAGAGAGATCGAGAATCGACAGCCGACGATGAACGAGCAGCAGGCGGGCATCCTCGAAATGCCGCGATATCTCTCGTCCGGCGTACATACCGGCATTGTCGGAGAGCGAAAGAAAACCGAAATCGTCGGGACCGCGATGTTCCAACGAGTTCATCGCGTTTTCCAATAGATGCCGGTCAAGCTTTCGGGCACCTCTGCTCGCGAATCCCGCAATGCCGCACATTGGGTTTCCTAGTGGTGAGTGGTGAGTGGTGAGTCCTACTCCGCTGATTCCTGGCTCGCCACTGGCCACTAACGCCCAAGTTGGGGTTCTGATGCCGACGAAACACCAGATGCCAAAATCCCGACTTTGAAAGTGGTTTCGTTGTCACTGGGCGATACCCCGAGATCTTTGCGGATTTCCAAAAACAAAGCAGACAAAAGTTCATCATGTTGCTCAACGCTGCGCTCTGTATTGCTGACTTTGATTTCTTGCTGAAACATCTGCAAGGCTTCTAGAGGCAGTTTCAAAACCCCTTGAGAATTGTAAATAGGCATCCGAGTTGTACAAACCTTTGGAAGAGATAGTCGTGATACTCGTAGCGCACAACGAGTCGTCTGAGGTTGAAAAGCCAGCTGATCGTGCGTTCGACTTTGTACCGCCGCCTTGTCGTAGAGCATTCATTTCGGCTTCTTCTTCGTCACTCGAATATCCACCAAGTTCTCCAAGGCATTGACCTCCACCTGATTCGCCGAAAGCGTGAACACCGACAACGGCGTACCGTTTCCGTCGATCATCAGCATGATTTTGGTACCCTTGCCTTTTTTGGTCTTACCAACGTCGGCGCCCCTTTTTTTGCGGGCAAAAACGTTCCGTCGTCCATCGCTTCCTCCCAGTCAATCTGGTTGAGCGCATCGAGTTTCTTCAGCAACCGTCGCCACGATTTTTTCCAGACGAC
>CAUZTK010000196.1:0-7402 GCA_963582395.1 Planctomycetota bacterium
GCTCGATTCGCCGTGTCGGCTTACGGAATTTCGTTGGTGTGTCATACCATCCTGCTCTGTATTATCGCCCTGGTGGCTTTTCGGCTTCCGCAAACGGGCAAAAGCTTCAGCCTCCTGTTTTCCAAGAGCCACAACGACATCATCGAATTCGACGAGACAATTAACACCGAGCTGGAGACCGTCGGCGGAGCGGACCAAAAACTTGAAGTCGCGCCGCTGGAGATCGTCCAAAGCACGCAGTCAGAAATCGTCCGGCTGCCTTTGCCCGAAGACCTTCGACCAAAGCTGCCGGGTACGGGAACCGGCGGAAGCGAGGGAGAGGGAGACGGCCCCAAGTTCGCTATGCCGACGAGCGGAAAAGTCGTGACGAAAGGAAGTTTCACCGCCTGGACGATTCCCGAAGACCCGGCCCCTGGTCAATCGTATCTGATCGTCATTCAGATCAAGGTTCCGACGAGGATCAAGCGTTACCGCAGCACCGACTTGACCGGCATGGTGGTGGGGACCGACGGCTACCGTCAGTCGATTCCGGGATTCAAGCGGGGCTGGCTACCGATTAAAGATCGGCAAGCGCAGTTGGTCATTCCGGTTCCTGGCGCTGCTCGTCTGGTCAAAGACACAATCAACATTCGGTCGAGAATACTAAGAGAAAAGCAGGCCCTACAGATTGTGTTCTGACGCTTCGTTTACCGGACCTCGAGAGAGTTCCGCTTCTGGCTAGATCGGGTGATTCGTGTCGGTACAGCGTGGTGATGTGTTGCTTGTGTAGACGCGGGAGGTCATCGTACCACTTTTCCTGTTGAGATTGGTTTCTCGACCACGATTTCGGCCGGCTGCATGCGAAAGCGGTTGATGGTCCGGTCGGTTTCGTTTTCGATCGAATTGATGATCGTCTCGTCGACGACCTGCATGGCCACTCGCTGAGCGAACCGGTAAACTTCCCAGATACCCGATTGGGCGGTGTCGATGGGATCATCAATCGTTGCCTCGGCAGGAAAGGGGGACCGTCTAAGACGTTGCGCGGCCGATTGATAGAATCGTTGTCGCCGGTGCTGCAGCCAGTCAATAGCGCGGTCGGCACGTTTCAGATTGCCCAGCGAAAACAGGCTGTAATCGGCCAGCGAGGTCCCGGGCAAATCGACCACTTCCGTGGCTTCGCCCATCCATTCAGGACTGCCGTTGCGCACCTGCTGGTCGAACTTTTCGGCCGTTCGAATCAGCGGCCGGTTTCCCCCCGACAGCGGAGACAACACGTCGTCGAACAATCGGATCACGTTCAGCTCGGTCAGCGAAAGGGCGTTGTAGACAATGTTGTTCAGGTCGAACGGACTGCTGGGACGGTTGACCGTGATCGGCAGATGCTCATACGGTTTCAGCGGCGCATATTCGACTGACCGCCAAGCCCCCAAATCGACGTCCTGCCAATAAACCGGCCGTGTCACGACCGAATCATCGCTGCCTTCCGATCGGTAGATGCTGTGCAATGCCGTACCGTCCATCTCGTCCGGGTCGTAATGCGTGCCGGTCATCTCGAGAATTGTGGGCGTCAAGTCGACCAGTCGACATGGCTGCGTCATCCTCGCTCCGCGGCGCACATTCGGGCCCGTGATGAACAGTGTCGCCGTCATGCTGTCATCCAGTGGGTAACCGTGCATGGTTCCGGGGGAGCTTTTGATTCCAAAATACCAGCCCGGCCGGGCAGTCACGACCAGATCCGGTGCGAATTCGGCTTCTCGGTATTTCAGGTTTTCCTGCCACAACATGTGGCGGGTCAGCGTCACGACGCTGTCGGGGTAACGGGTTTCGGTGGTCATTAGCAACCAGTCGCGCTCGTCGTGATAATAGGTGAGCATTCGCCGCGGCACATGCCCGACCAGCCCGAGTGGATCGGTCTGCGGAAACTCGATCGGTTTGTAATCGATGTCACCATTGGTGATTGGCTGAATGTCTTTCACCACCGTATATTTGTAGCTCCATTTTCCATCGCGATTTTTTTTGCGATCGATGACTGCTTGTCCGCGATCGGTGGTGGATATCAGAATCGAGCGGTCGGAGAGCTTCATCAAAACGAGGTCGACCGGATGCTGGACAGTGCCGTCTCCACGTGCCACACGGGTGGCGGTCAGTGAATCGACGAGGTTCACAGCGGGCAAATGATCGGCGATCTTGTAGGAGATCAAGTCGGCAGGACGATTCGCTCCCATCCAGCTTCGTGAGCGAAAGCGTCCGCGCGGCAGAAAAATCCGGGCAACACCGGCAGAATCGGCATCGAGGAAGACAAATTCCCGCGAGTGGTCTTGGGGATGCCGATTCCAGAACCGATGCTGACGAACCGATAGGCCCAGTCCCCCGCCGACCCACTCACCGCTGGGTGAGAGCTCGCGAGGGCGGAAGAAAAATTCATCGGCGATATCAAAATGTGTAAGATGGCTGTTTCGGCCGCCATGATGACCGTGGTCGCTGAGCAGCATCAGGTAGGTGTTGTGTAAGCGACCCTGCGCTTCGAGTTCATCGACGACCCGGCTAATGAGCACGTCGGCCCGGGCAATGGTGCGGCGGGTGATGCCGAACTGTCCCCGGCTGAATTTGTGACTGACCGTATCGGTTTCCGGCAGCCAAATGATTGTCACCGGGCTTTTGCGGATGAGCAGGTGCCGAACGGCGTAGTGGGTATTCGCATCGTCGATGTACTTCCAGCCGTCCTGCGAATGCAGGTAGGGCATGTGACGGACCATGCTGCGAGTCCAGAGCAGGGGGGGGATCTCTGTCATCATGGGCAGCACGCCGGTGGCCCAGTCGCCGCCGCCTGCGCGCAGGTGTTGAAAAATCGGTGGGACGCCGGTGACGGTCGCCTGTTGCCAACGAGTTCCGGCCTCCTCCCCTTTGATGGCTTTCAGGGAGGCCGACCGCGCCTTGTGGAGCATGAAATCGATTCCCTGCGGCGCCAGCAGGCGTGCGCTGCGGCTGGGACCGAGTGGTTCGAGGTGCGATTTTGAATGCAGCGTGCGGCGGCTAAAGCGGACCTGTCCCTTCAAGCCATGGCGGTCGGAAAAGCAGCCGGTCCACATCGTCCCGTTCGAGGTGATTGTGTCGGAGGGAAATGCCGTAAAAGCGTTGGCAGCCCCGACCCCTCCTTCGATGAACAATTTTTTGACGGTGGGAATGTGCCCCATGGCCGCCATTTCGCGGACGACGTCGGGACGCAATCCGTCGAGGTAAAACACCACGACCGAGCAGCCCTCCCGTGGATGGCCCTCCGGCCCGTGCCACGGAATCTCCTGCTCAAATGCCACCGGCGGCAGAACGTCTGGCTTGCTCACCTGTACCACAAATCGGCCGCTATTACCGCTGCAGTCAAAGTCGTTGATGCCCAGAGACAGCGGTCCCGATTGTTCAGCCTGCCAGCTCCGATTCTTGCCGACGTAAAACGGCGAGCCGTCGCCGATACGGCCGATCAGCGAGAACGGCGGCGCAGGTCCGCCGGCTGCGGCGGGAAGCGGAAACGGTTGATGGGCCAGGTTATCGGCGTACAGAAATGTGCCGATTGGCCCAACTTCTCTGGGCTGTTCGGCAGGGCTATTTTTCGACGAACGGCAGCGGATTGACCCACGGGCCATAATCATGATGGTTTCACCTCTGCGCACCTGCACACCGGTGTTGGTCCACTGGTGATCGGCCGGGACGACGATCACGTCTTGGACGAAATCGACTTCGGTCCGCGTCAATTCCACGACCGGTACATCGCGCGAACAACCCTCAGCCGCCAGCATCGCCCACAGCGACAGGACTTGAGCCACAAATTTTGCAGAGAGAATCTTCGTATGTGCAGACAACCGTCTTCCATCCTCGCCAGATCGCGACAAACCTCGCGGCTGCTAAGAAAAGGGCAACGCACTTTCCTTTGCGCGTTGCCCTTCTGTATATCGCCGTGCGAGTTCAGGAGACGTCCCTGTCGTTTGATCCGCACCGTAAGATCAGAATCGTCAGGATCGAGCGTCCGGCATCAAAGAAGCCACGTCCGAACTTGCGGCCCTGCCGGTTTCGTTCGAATGGTTTCGGATCGGTCTGGTTGCGGAAACTGGGAAAAATACATAAAAATTGTCCAAAAGTGGGAGCAATCCTGTGACAAGGCTTTTCCTCGGTAATTTCGACTTTGAATACAGCCTGTCGTCGGAAAATTCGCGGCAGCCGACCGGCCCGGTGCAGCGAATGAACGAAGAACTGGCATCCGTCTGGGTCGCCGTTGCCGACGACGGCGACTTTATCTGGACACCGGCCGCAGTCGAGGAAGGGTTTTTCGACGAACTCGCGTCACAAGGGTTGCCCGTGCTGCAGGCGGTCACCGAACTGCGGCAGATCGACCGTACCATCGACGTTTGCCCCTGGGGATGGACGGACGAATGGCGTTGCCGAGCCGATGAGCACAACTGGCGGTTCGCCGCACCCCAACAGAGTGTGATACGAGAAGTCAACTCACGGCGATTCTCAGCCGATCTCGAGCGATCGTGGGGCACCGGGATTACCGGAGCGGCCGTCATTCGATCGATTGATGAACTGCCACCGGCGATCGGCCGCATCCCGACCGGAACCGACCGTTGGGTGGTCAAGGCGGAATTCGGCATGTCTGCGCGTGAACGGATGCTGCACAGCGGTCGTGTCCCGGACGAATCTGTCCTCAACTGGGTCCGCAAACATCTCAGGGCTGACGGCATCGTGTTGCTGGAACCTTGGGTCGAACCGGTCGAAGAAGCCGGATTGCAGTACACCGTTCCATGGTCCGGCATGCCGGTGTTTGAGGGGGTTGTCCCGCTGCTGTGCGATTCGTCGGGTGTGTACCGGGGAAGCCAGTTCTCGCTCGACGTCGAGGCTGAACTTCGCTGGATGCCGGCTATCGAAACCGGCATGCGGGTGGCGCGGCTGTTGAAGCAGCGGGGATATTTCGGCCCGCTGGGAATCGACGCCATGAGGTACCGGGACACCGAGGGTGCCGAGCGCATCCGTCCCCTACAGGACATCAATGCCCGGCATACCATGGGACGCTTGGCGCTGGGATTGCGGCGACTACTCAAGCCCGGGCAGTACGCCAGTTGGCTGTACGCGCGCCCCCCAGCCGATAGCCCCGACGCACCACGCCGCTGGTTCCAGAAAATCTCCAGACAATTGCCTGCGGGCGTTCGTTTGGTTCGCACCTCTCCGTTCCTCGTCGGTAACGAACCGGTTCGACACTTCACGGTCGTTGTCATGGCACCGTCGGCCGAATTGCGTGACGAGGTCGAAGCGAAGTTGCTGAACGTCGATCGATCGCCGATCTGATCAAGTCCCTCCACAAAGCATACGAACGTCGTCAGCGATGAAACGTTTCACCGGTGATGGCCAGTCGCCTCTTCATGCCGCTTTGACGTTGCCTGCCGGGGTCGTTTCCTGGGGGCCGATGGTCCTGGTTTGCTGACCGGCTCGGGCTTTTAAGTCGAACAGCCCGAAGATTTCCGCGGCATTCAGACTGAGCGAGTCGTCCGTTTGCTCGCTCGTACCGAGAATGGTTTCAAACAGTTCGCGTTTCTGCCTGAGAACGAGGTCGATTCGCTCTTCGATTGTGTTTTTGGAAATAAACCGGGTTACGATCAGCGGGTTTTTCTGACCAATCCGATGGGCCCGGTTGATCGCCTGGTCTTCGATCGCGGGGTTCCACCAACGGTCGAAGAGGAACACGTAACCGGCAAACTGCAGATTCAGTCCAACCGCTCCGGTGCCGTAACTCATCAACAGCAAGTGCGTATTAGGATCGTCCCGAAATTGGGCCAAAATCGGCTCTCGTTTTTTAGTGGGCACGCCGCCGTGAAAGATCAGCGTCCCGCAGCCTTCGATTCGCTGGGCCAGTCTTTCGCTGAGCCAGTCGATGGTCCGGGTCCATTGGCTGAACAGGATCGCTTTGCCGCCGCTGGCCGAGATCTCCTCCATGTCGGCAGCAAGCCGGTCGAGTTTGGCGCTTTCGCCGGTGAGCGGGTCGAAATTCGTAATTTGCTTCAGTCTGAGCACGAGCTCAAAAATGTGCTGAATTCTGATCGACTCGCCGAGTTCGTTCAGTTGAATGACTCCCTCTTTTTCGGCAATGGTGTAGGAGTGCTGTTGTGCCGGCGTCAATTCGAGGTATTCATCGCGATCCAGCCGTGGTGGGAGATCGGTCATCACCAGATCTTTGGTGCGCCGCAGAATGTAATCTCCGGCCAGCCCGCGCAGTTGCCGCAAATCGGGGGTCCCGCGAGCGGGGATCACCTCTAGGAACTCGAACAGCGAAGCCAGTTCTTCCGGGCGGTTTTCGATCGGTGTGCCGGTGAGCGCCCAACTGCGTCGGCGAATCACCGAGCGGGCCGTCTGCGCGGTTCGCGAATCCCGATTCTTGATACGTTGCGCCTCGTCGAGCACCAGCAGATCAAACTGCGGATGCTCGTCTTCTTCTAAAGCTTCGAAGTCGCGGACCAGCAGTTCGTAATTGGCGATGAGGATCGGCACATTCGGCATCGTCCAGATCATCCGTCGGCGGGCGGCATCGCCTTCAACGATCATCACGGGCAGTTCTTCGGCCCACAGTTTGAACTCCCGCTGCCAATTGGGGATGAGAGGTTTGGGACAAACCAGCAACATTTTTCGCAGTTGTCCGCTACGCAACAGCAGCCGGAGAGCAGTAATCGCCTGCATTGTTTTGCCCAAGCCCATCTCGTCGGCGAGCAAGCCCGATTTTTGGGCGAACAGCCAGGCTATTCCTTCGTACTGAAACGGAAACGGCTCGAAGGGCATGATCAGTTCTTGCCCGGCGAGCCACATTTCCAGCGGCGGTTGAAGCACGTAAAACAGTCGATCCGACAGGGAAAGCGCATCGCTGGGTGGTCGGAGACGAGTCCGCGTTCTTTTGTTTGAGTCGGTATTTGAGTCGGTAGACGACGCAACCGGTTTGGGGCACGTCGGCGGCAGGATGCGCTGGATGTCTTCGGGGTCCGGTCCCGACTCACTCGGTTTCGGCAGAAATTCCAGACCGTCCGGAAAGGTCAATCCGAACGTCGTCACGGCTGTTTTGTGTGGTTTCCAAGAAGGTCCCGACGCGATCCTCTGAAGCAGTGGAAACGAATGAGGTTCAACAGCCGCCAGCCGATGTAAGGCACCGTTGAGTCCCGAAGCGTAAATTTCGGCGTTCAAGCGAAGATCGATCTCGCGGCAATTTGGATTGTGTAAGTCGACGACGTTGACCGAGCGCTGTGCCACAGGCCCTGCTGAGAGTGCCGCATCACCCTGTTGTGCGCAACAACCGCACCGGGTGGGATAACGTCGATCGAAGCCGTCCGCCGTCGTCACCGCATCGTCCCCGTGTTCATCGTCTCTTGAAGCGCTTCCCGCACACGGTCGAACG
>CAUZTK010000197.1:0-7397 GCA_963582395.1 Planctomycetota bacterium
ACGTTGACGATCGTGCCTTTTGTTTTCCGCAGATGAGGCACCGCGTATTTCGCCCCGGCAAATGTGCCGATGTAGTTCAAGTCGAGCAACGCTTGCAAATCTGCAACGCTGGTTTCTTCGATGCTCGTGGGGGGCGGATGCCAGCCGGCGTTGTTGACGATGCAGTCCAGCCGGCCAAAATGCTCGACTGTTTTTTCGACGGCTGCTTTGATCTGCTCGTACCGGCTGACATCACATCTCAGAAAGATCGCTCGACCGGGACCTGTCTCGTTGAGTTCCGCCGCGAGCGCCTCTCCCTTCGCGGGGCCGCGGGAGAGGATCGAAACCAACCCGGCCTCCGCACAAAAGACGCGGCAACAGCCCGCTCCGATGCCCTGACTGCCCCCGGTCACAATCACGACCCGATTCTCAAAACGCATAGTCAGCCTCCTTATGGTCAGGGTGCGCGTACCACATGTCAAAACACCGTTCCTATCGATTATGCAGAACGTAACGATCGACGGAAACCGCCGGCATGCCTGTCAGCGCTCATGCGACATTCACGACCGATTCGCCCGCAAGGTCGGAAGCGGTACTTCATGTGACAGCCTGATTTTCCATTTGACGAATCCTTTTGCGTGATCTAGCTTTCAGTGCCGTTTTATCCGTAAAAACTCTGTCTAGACTTGGCACGGCCACAGATTGCAGGAGGGCGAGACTCTTGCCGAGACGCTGGATTGGTGATCTTCACGGCTCCGAAGGAGCTTCGGCTTACTTAGCCGTCGAAGTTCCGGAGAAGCAGACAGGTGGTTTGCAAAACTAACCGCCTGTGGCGGCTCAGCGAGAGCTTCACCCTCCCAAAAACCGCTATTCGTGACCGCTTGGCAAGGCGACAAGAGTTCTATCCAGAACGACGACACGTGGCCTGGAATCGTCCCAGTCATGAGCAACATCGACACCAAACTCTCCCCTGCAGAGTTTCTCGCCGAACTGAAGTCTCAAACTACATCGGAGATGACAGAAAACGAGGATTTCGAGTCACCGGATGATCTGGAACTCGATTTTTCCGATCTCGATATTCCGGACGTTGCGGAAGCAGACAACGACGGCGAACCCAAAGAATCGCAATCGACTGGAATGCTTCCTGAAGAGTCGTCCGATGAACCCGAAGCGGACGATTCCAAACGGACGAACATGAAGCCAACGACACTGATCCGGAAGAA
Source organism: Planctomycetota bacterium (assembly GCA_963582395.1). Taxonomy (GTDB): domain Bacteria; phylum Planctomycetota; class Planctomycetia; order Planctomycetales; family Planctomycetaceae; genus CAUZTK01. The sequence continues at coordinate 1,203 of CAUZTK010000197.1, forward strand.
GGCGGAGTTTCTCAGCGTCCCGCGGCGATTCCCGAGGCTGTCAAAGACAACTCGAAACTCAGCAATCTGTTCGACCGCGTTGAAAACTTGCTGGGCGGCTCGAACCTGAATTCCGACGAGCCGTTTCGGCCTCTGGAACCGGAAACGCTCGAAGAGACTCAGTTGACGTTTGAAGAAGTCGAACGGCTGATCCTGAAGTTACTGCTCTCCAAAGGCTCTGCGCTGGGACGAGCGGTTTGCGCTCAGATTCGTTTGCCGTATCACATCATCGAACCGATCTTGAAGGATCTCAAACAACAGCAGTTGATCGCGTTCAAAAGAACGGCCAAGATGGGTGACTACAATTTTTCCATCACCGATTTTGGCCGGGAACGAGCTCAACGATACATCCAGGAATGCACCTATTTCGGCTCGGCACCGGTTTCGCTCCCCGACTACCTGGAGGCTATGGAGGCCCAAAGCATCGCCAAACAGCATGCGACCGAGGATGATCTGCAGCATGCGTTTTCTGATCTGGTCATCAGTCCGAAAATGCTCGACCGCCTTAGGTCGGCCATTAATTCGGGACACGGCATGTTTTTGTTCGGCGAACCGGGAAACGGAAAAACCAGCATCGCCGAGCGAGTAACGAAGTCGTTTGGCTCGACCATCTGGATCCCACGGGCTCTGGGCATCGATGGCGACATCATTCGCCTGTCCGATCCCGGCCTGCACGAAGTCGTCAAAATTGAAAGCGTCGACGAGCTGTTCGATTTGTCTGGCGTCGATCAGCGCTGGGTGCAGATCGTCAGGCCCACGGTGGTCGCCGGTGGCGAATTGACCATGAGCGAATTGGAAGTTGTGCAGAACTTGCTGACGAAAATCTGTGAAGCGCCGTTGCAGTTGAAGAGCAATTGCGGCACGCTGGTCATCGACGACTTCGGCCGACAGACTATGCCGGTCGACGTTTTGCTCAACCGCTGGGTTGTGCCGCTGGAAAAGCGGTACGACTTTCTCAACTTGCCGAGTGGTAAGAAGGTTCAGGTCCCCTTCGATCAGCTCATCATCTTCTCGACAAACTTGGAACTGAGAGATCTCGTCGACGGAGCATTTCTGCGGCGGATTCCGTACAAGATTGAAGTTCTCGACCCCACGGAACCACAATTTTTGGAGTTGTTCAAGATCATGTCGCCGATGTTGGGCTTCGAGTATGACCAGGACGCGGTTAGCTATCTCATTGAGGAGCATTACCATGCGGTCGACCGACCGTTTCGTGCTTGCCAACCGCGCGACTTGATTCTGCAGGTGCGAAATTACTGCATGTATAAGCGGCAACCGAAAAAATTGACGCCCGAAGGGTTCGATTTCGCGGTCGAAAATTATTTCGCCGTCATGTGATTCAGCAGAGGTGTGTCGTGCATCTCTGGGGATAATCAGCAAACCGGGCTACAATGAACGGCTAATTGCACGTCCGCTTCCCGCAGGAGATTGCCCCGTTGGAGTCGCATCCGCTTCGGTTTCTGCGCAGTCTCGGCCGGACGAGCGAGATCGTTACCGTTCTGGTGAAGTACGGTTTTGAAGATCTTGTCGATCGTCTGCATCTTCGCAAATACGTACAGTGGGGACGGAGACTCTTCTTTCGCAAGCGACCCATCGCGAAACGAGCGGAAAGCCGCGGCGAGCGCATTCGGCTGCTGCTGGAAAGCCTGGGGGTGACGTTTATCAAGTTCGGACAGGTCGTCAGCACTCGGCCCGATCTCGTGCCGGAAGATGTGATCGTCGAGCTCGAAAAACTCCAGGAACACGTCCCCGCGTTTCCCTCGAAAACCGCAATGCAGGTGCTGGTCGAACAACTGCGGGCCCCGGTTGACGAGCTGTTCGCCGAATTCGATCCGCAGCCGATTGCCGCCGGTTCGTTGGCCCAGGTGCACCGGGCCGTGCATCACGACGGGACACCGCTGGCGGTCAAAATCCGCCGCCCCAACGTCGTTCGCGACGTGGAACGCGACCTGGCCTTGATGATGGAGGTGGCTATTCTCATCGAAGGACGCATGCCGGAACTCGCCGTTTTTGATCCCATCGGCTTGGTCAACCATTTCTCACGCACCATCCGCCGAGAGCTGGACTTCACTCGCGAAGCCCGCAGCATCAATGAATTCGCCCGGCTGTTCCGGCATGACGCCACGCTGGTGGTCCCGAAAGTCTACTGGGACATGACGACCGAATCGGTGCTGACGATGCAGTTCATCGACGGTTACCGCGTCAACGAGCCCGAAACCTTGAAAGCGTCAGGTATTTCTCCCCAGCAGGTTGCCGCCAACGGCGCGCGGATTTACATGAAACAAGCCTTCGAGCTGGGATTGTTTCACGGCGACCCACATCCGGGTAACATCCGCATTCTGCCCGACGGGTCAATCTGCCTGCTCGATTACGGCATGATTGGAATGCTAGAAGAGGAGAAGCGAGAACAACTGGTCGACTTATTTGTGGGCGTCACCCGTCGTGATGTTCCCCAAGTGGTCGAAGTGATCCAGCGGCTCGGCCAGCCGTTCCGCGATATTGATCAGCCACTGCTGCGGGCGGATGTCCGGGACTTCGTAGACAATTACTACGGTTCGTCGCTGGAACGGCTGAACGTGGGGCGAATGCTCTCCGATTTCGTCTCGATCCTGGCGAACCACGGCATTCGCTGTCCGGGCGACCTGATGCTGCTCATCCGCGCGCTGGTGACGTTGGAAGGTATCGGCCGCGAGCTCGATCCGGATTTTAACCTGGCCGCCCACTTGGCACCGTTCGTCGAACGAATCGTCCGCGAACGATACAATCCGCGCAGAATCACCGATCGGATTCTGTCCGAATCTCGCACGTTTATGCGGCTGGCGCACGATCTGCCGCTTCAACTGGGGCGCTCGCTGGAGAAACTCAGCCGCGACGAACTAAAAATCCAGATGGAACACCGGGAGCTAGACCATCTGATCACCGAACTGGACCGATCGAGCAATCGGGTGGTCATCAGCCTGATCATGTCATCGCTGATTGTGGCCTCGGCGTTAATTATGCGCAGTGGTGAAAACTGGATCTGGTTCAGTGTGCCGATTTACGCCGTGTCGAGTTTTCTGGGCGCTTGGCTGATCTACGGCGTATTCCGTAGCGGCCGGCTGTGAGCCGTGGGAAGTCTTGGGTGGCTCGGCTATCTCGTGGCCGGGTCGCGCAGCGACAGGAATTTCGCGCCATTCGCTTTCCAATCAAAAAAGGGAGGTCTTCTCTTGTTGTCCGTCGAGGGACTGGTTTCTTGTGCCTGACGGCACCCGACCGCAAGCCGGTCGGGCTACCCGGAGTTTCGAATGCCAAAAATTCTGGCCGCACACACCGTGAAGCGTTCGGAATAGACAGCGTAGGGTTGACGTTGTTTAATTAGGAGAGGAGCCTGACGAAAACCACACTCCGTCTCGGTGGACTTGGTGACGACCACCGCCTTCCTACACGTGTTGCTTTTAGCACCCCCATCCAAGCTTAACAAAGGTCGATGAGATGTGTTGTGACGTGCTGCGAATCTTTAGGCTGGCCGCGACCCTTGTTGCCGTTCTGCTGTCGTCCACCAGTGCAAACGCCGACGACGGGCAGGTCATTTACAGCCGTGACATTCGCCCGATCTTCTCGAATATCTGCTACAAATGCCACGGCCCCGACCAGAATCAACGGCAAGCCGATCTACGGCTCGACACCAAACAGGGAGCACTCGAAAAACTCGAATCGGATGGTGTGGCCGTCTCGCCGGGGAACCTCGAAAAAAGCGTGCTCTACCAGCGGATTACGACCGGCGATCCCGACGAGAGAATGCCCCCTGCCGATAGCGGAAAAAAGCTGACGGCCGATCAGATCGAGCTCATTAACAAATGGATCGAGCAGGGGGCCGATTGGCAGGAACATTGGTCGTTCATCCGGCCGAAACGTGAGCCGCCCCCGAAACTCAACAACGACGCCCCCGGTCTGAGTCCGATGGACATGTTCATCCGGGCGCGGCTGAAAAAAGAGGGCCTCAAACCTTCGCTGCAGGCAGTCCGGACGACGTTGATCCGCCGGGTGACGTTCGACCTGACCGGCCTACCGCCCACACTAACAGAGATCGACGCCTTTCTGGCCGACCCATCGCTCAACGCTTACGAGAAGCTGGTGAACCGACTGCTGCGGTCTCCACATTACGGCGAGCACATGGCGCGGTTCTGGTTGGATGCGGCCCGTTATGGCGACACGCACGGCTTGCATCTCGACAATGTTCGCTCGTTGTGGCCATATCGAGACTGGGTCATTCAGGCCTTCAACCACAACATGCCGTTCGACCAGTTTACAATCGAGCAGTTGGCCGGCGATCTGCTGCCGAATGCAACCCTGCAGCAGAAGGTGGCAACCGGGTTCAACCGTTGCAACGTGACGACCAGCGAGGGCGGTTCGATCGCCGAGGAATATCGGGTCCGCTATGCCGTGGACCGGGTTGAAACGACCGCAACCGTCTGGATGGGGCTGACGCTGGGTTGTGCCGTCTGTCACGAACACAAGTTCGATCCAATTTCACAGAAGGAATTCTATCAGTTGTTCGCCTACTTCGGCAGCCAGACGGAGAAGGCGATGGACGGGAACGCGCTGCTGCCTACGCCAATCATCCGAGTGGCTTCGCCTCAGCAACAGACTCAGTTGGCCAAGTTACGCAAGGAGTTGGATTCAATCGAGCGGAAAATCCATGCCGAAGTGGCCAAAGTCGATTACAGCGACCCGGGGAACGAAACCGAGGTCAAACAACCGCAGCCCAAAGAGATTGTCTGGATCGACGATGAATTACCGCCCCGTGCCCGGCCGCAAGGAAATGAACACGCCGAATCGTGGAAGTGGATTACCGCTCCCGACCATCCGGTTTACAGCGGCAAGCGGGCAACAAGGCGCCAGGCGTCGGCGCTGAGCCAGCACTCCTTCACCCGTTCCAGGCCGGGCCTGAAGATCTCCAAAGGCGACAAACTGTTCGCTTATGTTTTTCTAGTCCCGGACGATCGGCCGCAGCAGATCATGCTGCAGTTTCATGACGGCAATTGGAAACACCGCGCCTATTGGGGTGGTAACCTGATCAACCAGGGCCAGGACAAGTCACCGAGCCGACTGCCCCAAGGTGAACTCCCGGAAGCCGGTCGTTGGATTCGGCTGGAAGTCGAGGCCGCCGAAGTCGGGCTGAAGCCGGGTGCGGCGCTGGACGGTTGGTCGTTCACGCAGTACGGCGGGACCGTTTACTGGGACAATGCGGGCATCGTCACTGCTGGTTCCACGGCGGATCTGAGTTACCGCTCGCTGCTGGCCTGGGAACAAGCGCAGCGATCCGTCAAAGAATCGTCGCTGCCGAAGAATATTCAAGACATCATCAAAACCGTCCGCGACAAGCGGAGTGAATCGCAGCAAACGCAGTTGCGCGAGTATTTCATCAAACACGCTTATTCCCAAACGCGCCAGACATTCGATCCGCTGAATCGGCAACAAGCCGAACTGAACCGGGAGGTCGGACACCTCGAAAAGTCAATTCCCGGCACATTGATCATGCAGGACATGGAGACCCCGCGTGATACTTTCGTGCTGACCCGCGGCCAGTACGACAAGCCGGACAAAAATCAGAAAGTGACCCCCGGCGTTCCCGCCTCTCTGCCGCCGCTGCCGAAAGATGCTCCCCCGAACCGGATTGGCCTGGCCCGCTGGCTGGTGGATCCGTCGCATCCGTTGACGGCCCGGGTCATCGTGAACCGGTTCTGGCAGCAGTATTTCGGGACCGGCATCGTGAAGACCTCCGAAGATTTCGGCTCACAGGGCGAGTGGCCCGTATATCCGGAACTGCTCGACTGGCTGGCGGTCGAGTTCATCGAAAGCGGCTGGGACGTCAAACATGTGCAGAAGCTGATTGTCATGTCGGCCACGTATCGGCAGTCGTCGTGGGTTACGCCCGAGAGCACCCGCCGCGATCCGCAGAACCGTTTGTTGGCTCGCGGTCCGCGTTACCGGTTCGATGCCGAGATGCTGCGCGACAACGCCCTGGCGATCAGTGGTTTGCTGATTGAGCAAATCGAAGGCAAAAGCGTCAAGCCGTATCAGCCGCAGGGCCTCTGGAAGGCGGTCGGTTACAGCGGCAGCAACACGGTGCAATTCGTGCAGGACCACGGTGAGGCGTTGTACCGCCGCAGTATG
>CAUZTK010000198.1:0-7369 GCA_963582395.1 Planctomycetota bacterium
GGGCATATAATTTTGAGGTCGATCGTCTTATATGCCTTGTTATAGGGTGATATTCCCATAGAGCATCATTTCTCATAACTGCCGTCCTTAGGTCTGCCGTAGTCTTGTGCATGGCGTGTTCTTGTGCCCATGTCGGGGCAATGAAGTGAGCGATACCTCAGCAGGATACACCGCTTTTTCTCAACTCTTCAAGAACACAAGTTTTGACAATATCTCATCACATTCTTTTCCCGAATTCAGGTTTCTGGGGTTTCGGGCAGGGGTCTGGTCCTATCCAGAAAAGAACTTAGTTGCGAATTGGTGCAGATCGGTGCTGCTCAGTTGTTTTCTCTTACAAGAAGCCCGGCACCCTTGCTCGGTCAGGGTTGCCAACGAGCCCCACGCGAAGATCCATCACGTTTGTATGAGTTGGGCCCGTCTTCAGCAGTCCACCGGTTTGTTCGAGGAAAGGATACGAGTTGTTGACGGCCAGGTACTCGGCGGGGACAAGCCGCTGTGATCGCGCGGCCTGCAGGACGTCGGCGTCGATGATTCCGCCGGCAGCGTCGGTCGGGCCATCTTCGCCATCGGTCCCTCCCGAAAGCAGCACAATCTCGCGGAGGTCGCTGTCCCAGAAACGTTCGAGAGCCGCCAGCACCAATTCCTGGTTTCGCCCTCCCTTCTGGGGTCGGTCGGTCGGGACGACGTGAACGACCGGCTCGCCACCGCTGAGCAGACAAGCCGGCGGTGCAATCGGTGCCGAGTGTTCGCGCACCGAAAGGCACAGTTCCGCCAGTTCGCGGCCGACGATTCTCGCTTCTCCCTGATTTTCCGAACCGAGAGAGTGGACACCGTATCCGAGCCCCCTCGCATGTTCGGCGGCCGTAGTCATGGCCCTGACATTGTTGCCGATCACGTCATTGTGGACCGTCGCCGGAATGGGTGTGGGGGCGCCGCAGGGGGCTTGGGCCAGAAAATTCAGGACGGCGGGGGGAACGTCGCTCGTTCTTCGGGCGTACTTGTTCAGAATCTCTAGCGCGTCGGCGGGGGTTGTGGGATCGGCCACGGTCGGCCCCGAGGCAATCACGTCCAGTGGATCGCCGATGACGTCGGAGATGATCAACGTCAGCACCAGCCCCGCGCCGGTCGCCCGCGCCAATCCACCCCCCTTGATGCGAGACAGTTTTTTCCGCACACAGTTCAACTCATTGATCGTCGCGCCGGCCTGCATCAAAAATCGGGTGACCTGCTGTTTGTCGTCCAGAGTGATTTCGGGCACCGGCGCCGGCAGCAGGGCGCTGCCGCCACCGGAAATTAAAACCACGCAAACGTCATCTTTGCCGAGACTGGAAACCATCTCCAATATTTTCAAGGAGCCTTCGACGCCTGTTTGTGTCGGCTCGTTGACTCCCGCTGGGCGGGCCGAGTGAAGATGAATCTTCTGGAGAGGCCGCACGCAATCGGCCGGCACGTTCACCCAACCGGCGAGTTTGTGCTCAAGGACCTGCGGACCGACCGCCTCTTCAAAAGCCGCCGCCATCCCCGCGCCCGCTTTGCCCGCCCCGACGACGGCTATGCGGTGCAAATCGGAAAGCGGAATCCGCTGCCCGCAGATGATCAGTTCCCGGCAGGTGTTTTTGACCACGTCGCGGACCAGTTGTTCGGAATCGACCGCCGCCACACCGGCCCGCCAGATCGACTCGGCATCACTTCGTAGACGCTTCTCGCTGGGCATGTTGGTTTTCCACGCAAGGCTGAATGGACCGGTTCGCGCGGTTTGTTGCGCCGCGGCTGGGCAAGGATTTCCGAACTGTTGAGCCACTCGCCAATGGTGAGCAAGTCGTGTCAAATCAGTTTTTCAGAACGAGAAACCTTAACCAAGCGATGTTTGTGCAGCACTGCTGTGTTGTCTTTTTCTTTTGAAAAACGAGTCAGAGAACTCGAAATCCCGTGTGTTTTTCTGCGGCTGAACCGCGAGATTCGTTGACCACCGCCGAACGAAACAGGTCGTGCTCGTTTCGGAACAGCTCGCGACGATCGACCAGTGATCCTTCGCCCAGATCGGGTCCGCCGTCGATCACGACCCGCGTCGGCTCGCCGCCGGTATGCGAATCGATGACCTGAATGCGCCAGATCGTCGCGCTGTTCAGCACGTCCATCACACAGCACTTTGCCTGCAAAAACCAACACGCCGGTCGAATGGACAGCGCTTCACAAAACTCGTCGAGAACCTAGGATTTCAGAAAGTCCCTGGGTTCTGACAGTCGCTCTAAGAGTTCAGACTGTCAATCGGGCAGCACGATGACCAAATTCCGTTTCGGCATATCGCCGACGTCAATGTGTTTGACAACCTCTTTCGTGGCACAGTCCACCACGCAGATCTTGTTGGCGCCGCGGACGCTGATGTAGGCGAACTTGCTGTCTGGGCTGAAACAGAGCCAGTACACGCGCTCGATCATTAGAAGGGCGGCAACTTCCGGATAATCGGGGTTCGTGATGTCGTGAATGTGTACAATGTGGTGTTCGACATTGCAGCTCCAAATCTCTTTCTGGTCGGGTCGAATGGCCAAGCCGTGACAGCGGCTCGCCTTTTGCTGCAGGTCTGCCGGAACCTTGTGCCGAACGGTGTGGGTCACTTTCCGGCTGCTGATGTCGGCCACCTGAAAACCGATCAGCCCGTCGATGTGTTGAAAGTGGCGTTTTTCATCGGCCGACAATGCCGGCGGTCGAACGACGTTCCCAAAAGGAATTTCGCCGACCACTTCGTGGCCCGCCGCAACGTCGACGATCATCACACGGCGGGGACTGCCCAACGGCGAGAGATACATCCGCTTGCCGTTGCGAGAGGCCTGTGTATTGTGCGGCCGGCCGCCGGTCACGATTTTCTTAACCACGGTGCGGTTCTCGGCGTCGACGACCCAATATCGACCGTCTTTACAGGGAATGTAGACCCATTTGCCGTCGGGCGTGCAGGCCAGTTGATTCGGTTCAGGGCCGATGTTCAGCCGATGTTTGATTTCGTAAGTTTGCGGGTCGACCCACAGCAGTTCGCCTGCGGGCACCTTAAACTTTTCCAGGGCGATGAAGACCACATGGGCGTCGTCGGGTGCGGCAATTCCGTGTGGCTGCGGTCCGACGAACACGCGCCTGACGACTTCCCCAGTTGCGACGTCAATGACATGCACGTCGTTGCCCTGGGAGTTGGTCACCCACAACATCTGCTTGCCAGCCAATGCCGAGTTTGGCATGATGGCGAAAGACAAGAGAACAGTCACGAGAAACAACAGGGATCCGAATCGGTAGTTCAAAGTCTTCATGATGCTGCTCCACTTGCAACAAGACCCGCGAGTTCCATAGTCCCGGTTATTATAAAGCTCCGAATCGTTGATCGCAAAGCACTTTTCAAATTGAAGCCGCCGTAGGAGTGACAGTCGCAGGCCCCTCCTGCACATTTTTCGCTGGGAAGTATCCACTGGCTGTGAGACGGTTTCTGTTGTCGCCTTCACACGTGTTCGAAATGGCGAAAGGACTCGATATGCAAGCTCAAAAATGGCTCACATGTGCTGTGCTGTGCTGCGTGTGCGGTTTGTTCGGGGCCGATCGGTCCGCTGGCCCGGCGGCTCAAATATCGACGGACGCAGATGCCGTTGCAGCCGACGTCGACCGCAGCCCGATTTCCGTCGCCGTTTCACCCGACCGACGCTACTGCGTGACGGCCAACCACACATCCAATTCGGTCTCGCTGGTCGATTTGCGGAGCGGTCGGGTCGTGACGGAACACCGTTGCGGGAAGGGACCGGCAGATGTGGTGTGGGTCGATGCGCAGACGCTGCTGGTGAGTCTGCTGCACGAGGACGCCGTGGCGCTGCTGAAACTCGACATCAATCAGCTACAAACGGCCGCGCTGATCCCGGTCGGCGATGAACCCCGTGGGCTCGCTTTAACCAATGGCTCGCTGCGGCGGGCGTTTGTTGCCGTCTCTGGCCTCGATCAGGTTGCGGTCATCGATCTGGCGGCCCGCCGGGTGGTCGAACGGATTCCGGTCGGCGGAATTCCCAAAACGCTTGCCGTCGCGCCAAACGGGAAGTGGCTGGTCACCTGCTGCTCGATCTCTGGCGAGGTGTTTGTCCACGAATTGCCGTCTTATAAGCGGCTCAGCCGGCGGACGATCTTCGACGACGGATTTAATCTCGGCCGTCCGGTAATTTTTCCGAATTCGACCCAAGTCATGCTGACGACCCCGATCAACCGCACGTTTCCGGTCAGCGAGTCTAACGTCGAAAAGGGCTGGGTCATCGACAACCGGCTCTCGAAGCTGCCCCTGCCGGTCGGCAAATACTGGGAACAGAAACAGCTCGGGCTGGACACCCGCGGAAGGGCCGCCGGCGACGCCAACGCCCTGGATATGAGCCCTGACGAAAAATGGCTGGTGGTCAGTTGCGGTGGCAGTCATGAACTGCTGGTATTCGATCGGACCCGGTTACGCTGGCCCGCTGCCGATCCCGGAGATTTCATCCCCTTCGAGCTGCTCGACGATGAAGCTGCCCTGCGTCACGTGAAGCTAGGCGGCCGGCCGGTGGATGTTCGTTTCGTCGATCACAAAACGGCCGTCGTGGCGAACTACTTGTTGAATTCATTGCAGGTTGTCGATATTGCCGCCGCAAAGGTTGTGCGGGTGATTTCTCTCGGCGGCCCGCAGACGCCCAGCCTGGCCCGACGCGGTGAAGCGATTTTCTACGATGCCGACCTGTCATTCGACAGTTGGTTCAGTTGTCACTCGTGCCACACCGACGGCCATACCAGCGGACAGACGTTCGACACGCTCAACGACGGCAACTACGACACCTATAAGCTGGTCCCGTCGCTCCGCGGTGTAACGCACACCGGGCCGTGGACCTGGCACGGCTGGCAAAAGTCGCTGCCGGATTCGCTGAAAAATTCGCTCCGCACAACGCTGAGCACACCTCAAGAAATCACCGACGAAGATATTGAAGCGTTGGTGGATTTTCTGGCGACGCTCGAGCAGCCGAAGAGTCCGCACAGAACGGCTCGGGGAACGCTGACGCCGTCGGCAAAGCGGGGCCGATTACTGTTTGAAAACAAGGCCGGCTGCGCCGATTGCCATCAGGGAAAATACAAGACGGCCGCCGAGACCTACATCGTCGGACTCGAATCGAATCGCTACATCTACCACGAGTTCAATCCCCCCTCGCTGCGCGGAGTCTACTCACACCGCCGATTCCTGCACGACGGCCGAGCCGACACGCTCCAGGAAGTCCTCACTCAGCACCATCAACCGCAGAATCTGACCGGCGAGAAACTCTCTGCCAACGAACTGCGCGATCTGATCGCGTATTTGCGGTGTCTCTGAGAACGTGTTTTGAAATTGCGTTGAAGTACAAAAATCGCCACAGCTCCTGGGTGTTTCAGGCCCAAGGAAGGAGTCGTAGCGATGTCGATGTCACGGAAGTATCCCAGCAGTCTTACGAATGGGCAATGGCGAATTATCCGCAAACTTCTGCCGAAGCCCAAGGAGCGGGGACGAAAGCCTATCGATCGGCGACGAATCATTGATGCGATCTTGTATTGGAATCGGACGGGATGCCAGTGGCGTTACCTTCCATCGGAGTTTCCGAATTGGAATACCGTCTACGGTGTCTTTCGCCGGTGGCGCATAGATGGAACATGGAAACGCGTTCATGATCGACTGCGTGAAATGGTTCGAAAGGTGGCAGAAAAGAAACCGACGCCAACGGCGGCCATCATTGACAGTCAATCTGTCTGCACTGCTGAAGGGGGTGAATTCCGTGTTTTTGACGGCGGAAAGAAGATCACTGGCCGTAAGCGACATATCGTCGTCGACACGCTCGGAATGCTTTTTGTTGTGATCGTTCACTTGGCCGACCTTCAGGATTACGACGCGGGTCACTTTGTGCTTCATCGAATCAAGGATAGCTATCGCCGATTGAAAGTTGTGTTCGCTGATGGTGCTTACGGAAAGTGTGGATTACCCGCATGGGTTAAGACGACATGCAAGATCACCCTGCAAACGGTCATCCGTCCAGTCTAAGCCAGGGGCTTCGTCATTCTTCCGAAGCGTTGGATCGTTGAACGCGCATTCGGTTGGCTCAATCGACATCGCCGATTATCAAAGGACTACGAGAGGCTGACAGAAAATAGCGAGGCTGCGATCTACGTCGCCATGATCGATCTCATGACAAAACGGCTTGCAAATGATTTCTAAAACACGTTCTGAGCACGTTTTGATTTTGTTAACCCCGTTTCCAAGATCCAGTTTGGGAACTCTCTGAGCCGGCTTTCGTTCCGAAGCGGGGGCTTCATAACGAGGAAAAAAGTAGAACAACTGTAGCCGTTGCAAACCGGAGCCACCGTTAATTTGGCTGGCTACGGACGCGCGTTCTTGAGTTGCTCGTTAATAAGGATTTCGAGTGTGATGTGGCTCAAGTGCCGGACGCGCCGACCGTAGAGGTACACTGTCGAAATGATCTCGATGCCCAGGCGAATGTCGGCCGCGACCTTGCTCCGCGTCGCTTTGTCATTACGTTTGGCGTGGAAACGAGACAGATCGAGTCCGATTTTCGCGCCGGTTGCGCGAAGTTGTCTTGGGCGGAGGCCTTCAGATCAGCCCCAAATAGAGCATCGTGGAACGGCCAGAACCGACCCTGACGGCGGGCAGCTTCAGCAGCCCAGGCGGCTGAGCAGTCCTGGGGATGTTTGTCAATCCTCAGCCGCGGATTGCAGGCCTTGCCCAGTGGGTAGTGCTTGAAGCGGACCGTGATCTGCCCGACGTAGTGTTCGAGGATGTGGCTGAGTTCGTAGGAAAATTTCCGACAACCCTGACACTGGAAGCTGCTGAACACAACGATCCGCACCGGTGCGTCGGCCAGCCCTTGACGCGGATCGTCTGCGTCATCGGGAATGTCCTGTTGAGATTCGGCCTGATAGGCGGCTAAAACTTGTTGCGGGGTCGGGCCACTGCCCGCCGCCGCTCGGCACGGTTCTGCCTCGACATAAATCCATTGGAAGATCACGATGGAAACGAGCAGCGTGGTTACAAAACCGACCACCTTCCAGCGGTCCTCAACAGGCGAGGCGGCCGGCTTGCCTATGAGATACCAGCCGGCAGCCTGTAGCGACGCAAGCAATTGACCCGTGTTCTGTCTACTCAGGCGTTTGAGGGCGGGGATCAACGTCAAATTCATGGCGTGAACCACCATATAGAGCGGACAGAAAGACACAAATCCGCCCACGAGACTGATAAACAGCACCAGACTCGCGGCAACGCCGGCCGTTGCCAATACCAACGCACCCAACGTGGCCTCGGTCGCAAACGCCTTGCCCATAATCCGGGCTTAAGAGCAGCAGGCAT
>CAUZTK010000199.1:0-7365 GCA_963582395.1 Planctomycetota bacterium
TGCGCCGAAGCTGCTTGGCCGCGAAATGATTGCCAGTACTGAGAATGCTGAATCGTTCGGTTGGCATCTCGAATGCAAAGCGTGGCAACACGGTCTTCCCACGGCACCACGACAAGCGTTCGTTGCCGACGGAGCGAGCACGAACTAGACGACTCACCGCAAACATTTCAGCCAGATGACCGGCGTGCTCGACCTGATGCACGCGCTCTCGTACGCCTACCGCGCCGCGGCGGTCTTGGACGATCCGAATACCTACCGCCGGCAAGTTCTGCCGCTGACAAGCAGCCACATCGAATCAGCGATCAAGCAGATCAATGCCCGGGTGAAAGGAACGGAAAAATTCTGGTGAAACGACCACGCCAACGCGATCCTGCAGTTGCGAGCCGACACCCTCAGCGACTCTCAACCGCAGAAAAACTTCTGGACCCGCTGGCGCGCCAACCAAACCGGAGCCAACCAATACCGCACTATTGCCCCCTGAAACCAACAACATTCCGGGGAATGCACCCCGCCATTCCCCAAGCAGCATCGAGCCGGGATAATCGGCACCGCCCTTTGTCGGAGCAACATTGGAAGCTGTGCCAGGAACTGCGAGGCCACTCCCAATTTTTCGGTGTGCGTCGAAATTTTGCGTAGTTCAAGCGCGGTTCAATCCCATGAAACGTCCGATTAAAGTTGACGGGATGCAGCAATTCGGCCCATCAACCGGGAAGATTTTTGACTTTTTGAATGCATAGTTTATTATGCTGTGGGACGTCTAGTGTATTGTGAAATCTCAAATGATGGGTTTGATCGGGAGGACAAAGCTCCTGCTGAGCCGATTTTCTGACGTGGATCCTACTGCGGCTAGGCAGAATCTTTATCTACTCAAATCCTGCATCATCCTCAATTTGATACGCAGCTAGAGTTACGACGGTTTCCCTGCTGTGGTTCGGAGTGTGTGCGGCCGTACTGACTGGTGCAAACAGCAAACACGCAGACGTTTTTGACGATTCAAACAACATTCCTTGCGAGACGTGACCAACATCTGACCGATCGAAATCAGCGTGCAGATCTCGGTTAACGCCCCGGTGTTTGTCCGAACTGTTGAGGCCGGTTGACCAGAGGTCTGTCTTGTCCCGTTGACTCAATTTCGTACCGTTTTCATTGCGTCCGAGGATTTCAGATAGTTTCCGAGCCCGGTGCCGGCGGCAAGAATAGGGTAGCCGCATCGTCTCGGCGGGCTGTCGCAGACACAGAGCGGCAAACGCTGGGCAAATACGAGCTCCGCAAGAAAATCGGCAGCGGCGGCATGGGGACTGTTTACTTGGCGTTCGACACGCAACTGAAGCGGACCGTCGCCCTGAAAGTGCTCCCCAAGGAGAGGGCGGCCAACCCCACGCTGGTGAAGCGGTTTCAGTCGGAGGCCCAAGCGGCGGCGCAACTGAAGCACGACAACATTGTGATGGTTTACGAGGCGGGGCAGGCGGACGGTTACCTATTTATTGCGCTGGAGTATGTGCAAGGGACCGACGTTTTTAAGCTGGTGACCAGCCGCATCGTGCTGCCGGTCAAGCGGTCGCTGGACATCGTTCGGCAAGTGGCGCAGGCGCTGCAGCATGCCCACGATAAAAATATCGTGCATCGTGACATCAAACCTTCCAATCTTTTGATTCAACGTGATGGAACGGTCAAGCTGACCGATATGGGACTGGCCCGCTCGGTCGACGAAACGATGGAAACCGACATCACCCGCGCAGGAACAACCGTCGGGACGGTCGACTACATGTCGCCCGAACAGGCGCGCAACAGCAAAGCGGCCGACATCCGCAGCGACATCTACTCGCTCGGCTGCACCTGGTATCAGATGCTAACCGGCGGGCCTCCGTTCGGCGAAGGAAGCGTCATCAACAAGTTGTACTCGCACACAACGAAATCCCGGCCCGACCCGAGAGACAAAAACGAGGCCGTGCCGGCAGGGGTCGTCGAAGTTCTGCATCGCATGATGGCGCGGAAACCGGACGACCGCTATCAAACGCCAGACGAACTGCTCGACGAACTCGAGTTCGTCGACACGCGGCCCGAACAGGCCTCCGAAAAGTTTCTGGCAACCATAACCGATACCGTGCTGGCCGCGACGGAAAGCGAGGTTGCGTCCCCGCGGGTCTCCCTAACATCACATCAAACGTTGTAACCGCTTTCCCGTGGGCCCGACGGGACGGCATCCGAGCCTGACATCCTAAAATACACTGTTGCGGCCATGGTCGGAGGTGCCGTCGCATTGTTGGTCGGAGGTGTCCTCGCATTTTTCTGGTGGGGGAGCAGCAAAATTGTGGCGTCAAACGGCAGCCCCATCGCTGCCGTTACTCAGGACGCCGGCGCTGTCACGTCTGTGCAACCCGTGAAACTAATTTCAGCAGACTCTCAGGGTGACCAGACATCAGGTGATTCGAACAGATCAAACGGAGGCGAGGCAACCAATCCGCAGCAGGACTTGAAACCCAGCTCCCCGCGTCAGACTCGGGATCCCGATCCCCCACACAACCCCCAACAAATCCAGTACGCGCAAATGGTAAAAAAGCGGGTTGATAATATCCGGCCATACCCCTTTCAACATGGGGCCGAACGGGGCGCGGAATACATCGCGGGACTTATCCCATTATTTTCGACCTACGAACGTTTTTCGGAGACGGACGAATACCGGGAAATCTATAAAGACATTATGGGCGGCTTGAAAAAACTGGTGAACCTGTTCAAAAACGGGGCTCCTCTTCGAGACATCGATACGCAAATCGACGTCCTCATTGCGATGACTGAGAAGCTTCCCTGGAATCTACAATTGCCAAAAAATCGCCAGCTAAAACAGGCTCAGAAACGCACCAAGCGACGACCGATTCGGGGCGGCAAGGTCCGCGCAGGGAAGTGGCGAGAATTCCTCCCGAAGGAGAATGAACGCTAGACTTCTCTGGGCCGAGGCAACAAAAAGCACGCAAACGGGCCGTGCCAGCCGACACGCTGAAGCCGAGCCGCGTCCTGCCGAGACGCACAGCCAACCTCTCACATTTCAACGCACCATGCAGTTACGACGGCAATGAAACGCCGCGCCATTCCTGCGGGTTCGAGGTCACGTCGACCACGTTGCCGTCCGGGTCGAGTACTTTGAAAGACATTTTCGTTGAAGACTCGGCTTGCGTTTCGTTCCGCTGCTTGATCGAGTCGCTGCTGAACTCGGCCCCCAGTTCTTCGAGCCTGCGCCAACAGGCCTCGGCTCATCGACAATGACCCCCAGGTGAAGATATTCGTTTCCTTCTTCGAGAACCGGCCGCTCGCAGTCCTACGGCTGCTGAATGAGCGTGATGTTGCTGGTCCCGTCGGTCATGTCGAGTGCGGTCCCGCTGGGGCGGTAGCCGAGAAGATTCCAGTCGATGGCCTGCTCATAGAACCGGAGCGATTTCTCCATATCGCGGCAACGAAGGGCGAGATGTCGCAAAAGTGCCATCACCGTCTCCTATTTCTCGTAGGATTATGCCCATGCCCGGCGAAAGAAGTCCACAAAATTCTTAGACATGATTCCATCGATATCTTCCCCGCTGTAGCCGCGGCGGTCCAGAATTTCGGCGAAACGGCCGAGATCGGCAATCGTGTCGAGGTCGTGAGGGGTCTGTTCTTTGCCGAAACCGCCGTCGAGGTCGGTGCCAAGTCCGCAATGCTTTGCATTTCCGGCGAGCTGGCAAATGTGGTCGGTGTGGTTGACGATCTGTTCCATCGAGACGGTTTTCGGATCGGAGACGCCGATCGTCCAGCCTGGTTTGATCATCCAGCAATCGAACGAGGCGCCGATGACCGCACCCCGCTCGATTAACGTCTTGATCTGCTCGTCGTCAAGCTGCCGATCTCCCGGAACCAAGGCCCGGCAGTTGTGATGACTGGCCAGTACCGGCCCGTTGTAGATGTCGAGCGCTTCCCAGAACGACCGGTCGGCCAGATGCGTGACGTCCAGCAGCATGCCGATCCGATCCATCTCTTTGAGCAGCGCCGGACCTTCTGAGGTGAGTCCGCCTTCGCTGCCGGTGCCGTGACAATACGGGGCAGGGCCGTAGTGCGCCGGGCCGAGAATTCTCAGCCCGGCTGCGTACCATTCCGGGATCTGAGCGGGCGAGAGAATCGGCGGGCTGCCCTCCATACTCAGAATGAACCCGATGGGCAGATCGCTGATGGCATTAGCTTCCCACTCGGCAACGTGGTCCTCGAGCGCCGGCCGGTCTGGGATTTCGCGCAGTACGCCGCGTTCGACCATCGCCCGGTAATAGGCCAGTTGACCGAAACAGGCCCCGTAAGCCGCCTCGCGCGATTGGAAATGCGAGAGCGACTGATCGCGGCGATGCAAACGTGGAAGCAGCGTGCAGATGGTCATGCCGACCCGACCGCGACGCAGCTCGGACCACGACGTGGTCGCCTCGCCGGGAATGATATCGGTGAACTGCTGCTCGAACTCGCGAATCTCGCGGACCGGCCGAATCAGGTCGCGGTTCCATTCAAGAGCATTCCAAGCCATATCGAGGTGTGCATCGAATATGAGCATTTCTGGTTCCCGGTCACAAAATGGGAGTGAGTCGAACTGTCAACTTTTTCAACCGAATTTTCTCAACGCCACATCGCCAGATGTGCCAAGGCCAAACTTGCCAAGATAGTGCAACGAAAACAAAACAAAAGAGCCGGGCCGGCGCGACGCCAATTTACGTGTCGGCTGCGGACTTTCCGCAGGGACACGCTCCGACGGCCAGAGCGATCCAACCGACAATGAACAGGCTGCCTCCGATTGGTGCCGGCACCATGCCGAAGAACCGCAGGTCGGCCAACGTGTAAACGTACAAACCGCCGGAAAACAAGACAATGCCCGCCAGAAAACAGCAGCCGGCCACTTGAAACGACCGCTGCGGACGAACCTGCGACAATAGACCGACAGCAAGCAGCGCCAGGGCATGATACATCTGATAGTCAGCGGCCGTTTGATAATCGGCGAGAAACTTTTCGGCGGTCGGAACCGGTTTGCCGAGTACCTGGAGTGTGCGGCCCGCATAGGTCTCGGCGAAATAGGAATCCACGCCATGGTCACCGAAGGCACCCATTGTCACCGCCAGCGCGCCCATGACCGCACCGATGGTCAGCCAACTGTTCGAACAGCACATCATCTTCCTCGCATCTGTTTTAGTACCTTATGACTGAAATCCTGCGCAAAATGGCCAGGAATTTGACCGATCGAGGGCTAAGGGTCGAGAGTCCAGAGCCAGAAAGAGACGGACTATCGACTGGATGATACCAACTGTTCAACGCTGTTTTTTCCGGCCCTCGACTCTCGACTTTTTTTGTTCCGACTCGTCCGGGTTAGGTTTAGGGAAACGGTCAAGGGTGCAGCGGATGATCCGCTGTTTCTGGTCGGGCCGTTACGGTTTCAGCACTTGCGGCTGCGCCCAGGTGAGGAAGTCTTCAATGAACGCGCCCGTTTCGGCTGCGGCGACCGATAACAACGATTCGCCCTTTTCGGGTGTGGCCAGTTCGGGACTGCCCATCGCCCCGGTCGACGTCAGCCGATGGAATCGTCCGGCCAGTGAAACCCGGCCGCCGAGTTCGCTATGGAAGAACGGGCTGTCGATGACCGGTGGTCCCGCTTGGGCAGCTTCCAAATGCACAAGGTCGCTACGGACTGCCTGCATCATCGACGTCTCGTACTCGCAGGCATGCGTCACCTCAGCACTTTCGAGGCCGTGCTTTTCCGCCGCAAAGGCGGGGCCGGCCAGCGCCCAGTAACTGGCAAATGCCACCAAGGCTCCATCGCATTCATCATCCGAGTTCGCCATCTCCGTGATCGCCACTTCGCCGGGAGCCATGTTGCCACCGTGTCCGTTCAGGAACAGAATTCGGCGAAAACCGGCTTTCACGAAACAGCCGACCATCTTCTTGATCACCTCGACGTAAAGCGAATTCGGCAGCGTCACAGTTCCTGGAAAATCGAGATGATGATCTGATGCGCCCAGCCACAGCGTCGGCAAAAGCAACACTTTGTCCGGCAGCTTGCGCTCGACTCGTTCGGCCACTTCGGTCACCAGGTAGGTGTCGGTCAACAAGGGAAGGTGATGACCATGCTGCTCCAGCGCCGCGGTGGGACTCACAACGACCACGCGGTCTTTGTCCATGGCATCGATGTCGATCCAACGACAGTCTCCGTATCGCATCGCAAATCCTTCAAGAGGTCAGAGCTGACGACCCGTGTGCAGTTCGGCAGGACGGTTCCCATGCTAATCATTCTCACATCAAGACAAAACTCAAGTTCGCAATCTGACAGGGCAGACTCCAGATGGCGAGCCATTTTCATCCGCTAGGCCGACAAACCGTCCATGACGACTCAAATGGTCAACCATCTCGACGCAAATCTTCGCGGATACGTGTTCCCAAGCCAAGCTTGGGGCCGAGGTAACTCCGCCGGCGATTGCCCTTGGTTGAAAGCGTCCGGAGCATTAGAATTCTGCACGAACTCAGGCGGGAATTCTCGTGGAAACGCCGCAGAGACTCGATATCGGCCGCGCTGCCCCCAGCAGGCTCAACCGGAAATGAATCGTGCGGATTGCTTACCTTGATTGTTCGATGGGAATCAGCGGAGATATGACTCTCGGCGCGCTGATCGACGCTGGAGTCGACGCCGAGGCGATTCGCACGGGAATCGACTCTCTGGGGCTTTCGGACGTCCGCCTGACAACCAAAACCGTCATCAAAGGCGGCTTTCGGGCGACATACATTCGCGTGGAACATCCCGAACAGCACGCGCACCGGCACCTCGGCGACATTGTCGAAATGATCGATACCGCCACCGCGATCTCGGCGACGCAGAAAGACCTGGCCAAACGAATTTTCAGGGCCGTCGCCACCGCTGAGGCCAGGGTCCACGGCTCGACAATCGAGAAGGTCCACTTTCATGAAGTCGGCGCGATCGATTCGATTGTGGACATCGTCGGGGCAGCCGTCGGGTTCGACCTTCTCGGCGCCGATCAGATTATCTCCAGCCCGGTTCCGACCGGGCGCGGACAGATCGCAATCGATCATGGTCTCTGCACCGTTCCGGCGCCGGGAACGGCCGAGTTGCTCAAGGGCATTCCCCTGGTCGACGTCCCCGTCGAAGCCGAGCTGACCACTCCCACCGGTGCGGCCATTCTCTCGACCATGGTCGATCGCTTTTCCGTCCTGCCCGAAATGACGATCGAGGCGGTCGGTTACGGTGCCGGCACACACGATTTTCCCGATCGTGCCAACCTGTTGCGTCTTTTCGTGGGCCAAGCGACCGTCGCTCCCGAAACCGATCAGGTCTACATGCTCGAGACAAACCTGGACGAC
>CAUZTK010000200.1:0-7365 GCA_963582395.1 Planctomycetota bacterium
GTTCCGCATCGGGGGTCTGCTTCGCATGCCCATAGCGGCACCGCCGCCCATGCCCTCCTCGCCGCCGCCATCGGAACTGCCGCCTCGCTGCATACCTCCCCGCATCGAGGATCTGCGTGGCATGCCCCTGGCACCGCCGAAACCACCGCCGCGCGGCATACTTCTGCGCATCGGGGATCTACGTTGCATACCCATGGCGCCACTACCCATGCCCTCCTCGCCGCCACCACCGCCGAAACTGCCGGCCCCTCCGAACGCTCCTCCCCCCCATATTTCGCCCGTGAGCGGATCGTACATCACATCTTGGCTGGTTTCTTGGATGAGGGTGGCGTGCGTGATGCCCAGCAACCGGACCGGCACGTCGTTTTTCGTCCATTGCTGCTGCAGGTCATTCAGCAGCGTTTGCGTGAGAAAGTGAATGTCCTTGTTGTAATGCACCCCGGTCAAAGTCACGACAAAACCAGGACCTCGCGGCGAATTCGTCCGGTCTTGCTGACGCATGTCCTCCAACGCGGTCTCTTCAGGGGGAAACATTGCAAACCACATTCCCACGTCGGGAGCACTCTCCGCCGAAAGCCCGGTGATTTTGATTCGCTTCCGCATGTCGATTTCGATTGATTCCGGGTCAACGCCTTGGGGATCGCGTGGCAGACACTCGTTGACTGCCTTGTACAAATTTAGCCAGGTTTCGCGGGCGTCCAGAGGTTTGATTAGCTTGCGGCCGTCGTCGACCAGCTTTTTGAAATCAGTGACGGCCGTTGCGTACTGAGCCCTGTCGTTGTCAACCTTGGCCTTCAAAGATTTCGACGTGTCGATCGCCGGACCAAACCGTTTGGCGTGCACCGATTGCAACACGTTTGAGTTACCAGCCGCCGAAATGCACACGACCAGCAGCAGCGCCGCGGCGACGGCCACCGCCCACGGTTTCTTGCGGCGAATTTTGCGCGTCGTGGCAATTTCCGGCGGCAGCAGCGAAGTGTGGATCGGTGTCAGGTTCAACTGCTGCAAAGCCAGTCCGTAAGGAACCACAAAGCTCTGAATGTTCTCTGTGAACAGCGGAGCGCCCAGCACGCTGTCGCCGACCACCGCCTGAAACGAATCGATCCGCTCGACGTCGTACTGCAGGTTTTGTTGTAGGAATTTCTGCAGACCGGCCAGCTTGAACCCGTTGCCCAGACCGACCACTTTCGAGATCTTCGCATCGCGATTTACGCTGGAAAAATAACCGATCGATCGCTGAATTTCAGAGACGTAATCGTTGAAGACCGGACGCAGCGCCTGGAAAACCGCCCGCGGATCTTCCGCCTTGGTCGCGTTGCACTTCAAATGTTCTGCCTTGGCAAACGTCAGCTTCATGTCCTTGGTGAGGGCCCGCGTGAAGTGATTGCCGCCGATCGGGACGTTGCGAATCCAGATTTTCTGACCGTTGGAAACGAGCAGAGTCGTGTTGTCGGCCCCCATGTCAAGCAGGATCGTAAACTCGTCTCTCGCCTCCACCTCATCATCATCGAGGCGAAAACCGAGTTGGTCGTAAACCAGAAAGTTGTATAAGGCCAAAGGCGCGATTTGAATCAGGTCGACTTCCACCTTGGCGTTGACAAACGGCCGCAGGTTGTAGGCCACCTGTTCTCGCTTCATGGCGAACAGCCCGACCTCGGCACCCAGCAGATAGCCGCTTTCTTGTTTGCCCCCGGAGAGGGTCTGGTAGTCCCAGATCACGTCTTCCAGCGCAAAAGGGATCTGCTGCCGTGCTTCGTACTTGATGATCTCTGCGACTTTGCCCGCTTCGACCGGCGGCAGTTGAATGAAGCGGGTCAGCGCCGACTGTCCAGGCACACTGATGGCAACCTCGTTGTTGCCGATCTCGTTGCGAGACAGAAACGTCTCTAAAGCCTGCGGGATCAATTCTTCGGGAATCGCGTCTGGCTGGCTGAGCAGCTTCGGATGCGGAACGTAGTCGAACGCAACGGCAATGACTTGCTCGGCCGATTCAGAGTATTGCAAACAGACAGCCTTTAGCCCCGCCTGACCAATATCAATCCCCCAGACTCCACGGTTTTCAGCCATTGAAGTAACTCTCCTGAAACGTTATAGGCAACGGGCACCGCGCGAAGTATTGGCTTACAACACTGGGCCATCTGGCATGTCGAAACTCGGAGTCTCAAACTTCACCGAGAAGGGAAAGGGCAACGATTCGGACCGACGCAGAAGGAGCCCCCAGAAAGCTCATTAGAATAGGACGGTCGGCCTACGAAGTGAACGGATCAGCCAAGACCTTCTTCTAAGGCTAGAGTACCAAAGTGGTTCTACTGACGTCAAATGGAATTTCGCCTATCAGAATCAATTCGGGCGATGCTTGCCGGCATGACTACAGCACCAACCCGTCATTCATTTCGACAAGTTTGACGTTCGAGGAGTCGAGTTGGTTCCCGAAAAGTCAAATTCTTCGATGTCAATAGACTGCGGGAAACCAAAAGAAAACGGTATGATAGGCGTTGGCCTCGATCCTCCCGGGGATTTCGGGACGCAGCGGTCATCCGGTGTGGCCATTCTGTCGAGCAGGGTCGAGTTCGCAATCTCGACAGCTCATCTGGATTTTCGACCTAACATCGTAAGTATCTGTGATTCAATGACATATCACGAACTCAATGTACTGGTCCCGAGTCATAGCCTGGAGGATTTTCCCACCGAATTGGGAGAGAAAGACGCAGCCAGTTTACTGAACGCCTTTGCGGTGCTTTGGCATCCGTTGTTATTGGCCTCGGCCAAGGCGATGCCGAACTGGCATCGGGCCGATGACCCTCCCGATGATTTTCCGGGCCGACTGGTGATTGTTCCGACCGCGTGCGACGACTGGATTCCAGGGGGTTGGGTCGATCGCGCCCGCAGAGAAGGCGCTGTCGTCGTTTCCGGACTGAGTGAACGTCAGGAAATCTTGCAGGCCGCAATCGAGCCGTTGACCGGCAATCAGCGAGGGACGGACGAAGTTATCGCGGACGAGTCTCGGCAGGTCTCGCCTGAACCCGACCAGATCGAGCAGACCGAATCGGAACCCTCGCAATCGGAGCGGTCTTCGCGGAAGAACTCTGTTGACCAGGAGAACCCCCTCGATACAGAGAGTCAACCGGCTGTTGAGGTCGATGCCGAGATCGTCGCCGACTTTCTTGCGCTCGGAACTTGCTATCTGCAAATGGAATTGTTGACCCGGCACATGCATCATTTCAGCAACGTGGACGAAGTCCACCTGCAGCGGGAAGCGGTCTCGGCAGCTGAGGCTGCGCTCGCCGGTGATCACCCGGCGTGTCGAACCCACCTGCAAAGCTGCTTCGACGTGTTGCTGGAAGCTCGCGAGCGGTTTTATCCGGTGGACTGTTTTCTCGTCGATTTGTGCTTGTTGATACCACGGTTGGCTGACGAGCAGCTAGCAAAGGAATTGTCGTCCGGTCAACCGGTCAACATATTGGTTTCGGCACAGGACCTGGAAGAAATTGGGACCGAAAAGCCGGAAATCATCGAGACGCTGCGCAAAGCCTGGGAGGCCGGAACCGCCGACGTCACCGGTGGCGAATTGACCGAAGCTCCCACGCCATTGCTGTCGATTGCATCAGTCCTCTGGGAGTTTCAGCAGGGTCACCAAATATTCCAAGACCGTTTGGGCCGCGTCCCCACGACGTGGAGTCGTCGCCGTTTCGGGTTTTCCACCCAGATTCCGCAAATCATCAATAAGCTCGGGTATCATTCAGCACTGCATATCGCGCTGGACGACGGAATCTATCCTGATGCCGAACAGAGCAAAATACGCTGGGAAGGATGTGACGGAACCGTGGTCGATGCGATGACGCGCATTCCGCTGGCGGCCGACAGCGCCACCAGTTATTTGCGGTTCGCTCAGCGGATGGCCGAGTCGATGGAAGAAGACCAGGTGGCCGCGCTGATTCTGGCTCGCTGGCCAGAGGTGAGTGCTCCCTGGTTCGAGGACCTTCGCCGGATGCACCGCTACGCGCCCTGTTTGGGACGATTCGTCACGCTGCACGAGTTTTTCGAGCTGACGGAGACTCCGGGACGGCTCTCGACGTACAAAGCAGAGGAGTATCTCTCGCCCTTCCTCGTCCAGACGGTGGCCCAGGATGATCCGAACCCGATCAGCCGGTTTTCCGACGCCCTGAATCGGCGACACCGGTTCGACGCTGCCGACTGGTATCGGTCCGTCGCCGAGATACTTTTAGGCCGTTGCCCCGCTGGCGAACAGGATGCCCAAAACGAACGAATCATCGAACAGGCCGGTCCTGACGCAAAGGTGGAAGCCATCGAGAAGGCAGACTGGCTGCTCACCGAGTTAGTCCCGCAGGCCGCTCGGCGGCTAACCGAGGTGATCGTCTGCGGCGGCGAACAGGAAGCAGGTTATCTGCTGCTGAACTCGCTATCGTTTCCGCGCCGAGTCAGCGTGCCTTTGCCCGCATTGCAGTCGGCCCCGTCACGGAGCGAAACTGTTAAGGGCGTGCAGTTCGATGACGATCGCAAAATGGCGACGGTCGATATTCCCGCAGCGGGCTTTGCTTGGATTCCCGCCTCGGGAACTTCCCCCAGCAAACCAACGACCGGCGGAGCTCCGATGGCCGAGGAGAACGTACTCCGCAACGAGTTTTTCGAGGTTTATATCAACGACGTGACTGGTGGGATCAGAACAATCAAAGGTTATGGACGGCGTCCGAACCGGCTGAGCCAGCAGTTGGCATTTCGATTCCCCCGCGAACGGACGATCAGCAGCCAGGACGACACCCTGTTAACAGAGAAGTCCTATTATTCTGAAATGCGATGTCTGACCTCGAATGTGAGTTGCGCAGGCCCGGCGCTGGGCGAAATCGTCACGACCGGCGAGATCGTCGACCAGGACGGCGGCGCGAAGTTGGCCGGTTTCAGGCAGACGGTCCGCATCTGGCGGGGACGGCCCGTCGTAGAAGTCGACGTCGAACTCGACATCGATCATATGCCGGAGGGCGACCCTTGGAGCAACTATTATGCGGCTCGCTTCGCCTGGAACGACAGTGCAGCAGCCTTGACACGATCGGTGCAGCAGGGGGCGCACGGAATTCAAGGCGAGCGGTTCGAGAGCCCGCATTACCTGGAAATCGCCGACGATCAGGGGCGGACGACGATCCTCTTTTGCGGCTTGCCGTTCCACCGCAAGACGGGTATGCGAATGCTCGACACTTTGCTGGTGACCGCTGGAGAGACGAAACGCGAGTTTCGTTTCGTCATCGCCGTTGATGTCAATTATCCGATGCAGGCGGCCATTGATGTGCTGACGCCCGTTGCCGTCGTTCCGACTGAACTTCGTCCCCGTGGGGGAACGTCGGGCTGGTTCTTCCATCTGAATGCGAAAAACGTGCAGATTTCGCGAATTTTTCCGCTCTGCGAAGGGTCGGACGGCGACCTGGAACTCTGGGAACAGCACGATCGGCCCGCCGCGGGGTCCGGAACCGGTTTTGCCTTACGACTGATGGAGACCGAGGGACGATCGCGTTACGTTGCCATCAACTGCTTCAAGACTCCCACCAGTGCCAGGCAACGCGATTTTCGCGGCCTACCGGTTAGCGACTTGAAGATCGAGGACGACAAAGTTCTGATTGACATGGCCGGGTATGAGATTGTCGACGTCGAGCTGAGATTTGAATCTTAGAGTCAGTTGTTAGTCGTTAGTCATGAGAAAACGACGGACAGGCGAGCGGCCGGCGTCAGCCGGCTGGTGTGTTCAGCCTGAATGATTTGCTAGCTATACCGCTCGCGGTTGGGTTTGATACATTTCATCGCAACCCGAAGCGTAAGCGAGGACACATGTTAAGTCCCTCGCTTACGCTTCGGGTTACTATCAGTTGTGATCGCGCGTGGTATAGCTGGCAAGCAACGAGAAACGATGATTGTCACCATCGATGGACCGGCCGGTTCGGGCAAGAGCACGGCGGCGCAGGGACTGGCTGCCCGGCTCGGATTTCGCTTTCTCGATACCGGTGCGATGTATCGCGTCGTCGGCCTGTTGTGTCTGCAGCGTTCAGCCGATCTTTCCGACCAGCCGGCTGTGACCGAACAAGCCGAAAACGTCGAAATCCGTTTTGACGGTGGCCGCGTGTTTGCCGACGGGGTCGACGTGACACCCGCGATTCGCACCGCCGAAGCGACGCGGGCCGCCTCCGTGGTGGCGTTGTACGCCGGAGTGCGTGCAGCGATGACGAGTCTGCAGCGTAAGCTGGCAGCCGGCTCCGACATCGTCACCGAAGGGCGGGACCAGGGAACGATCGTGTTTCCCGAAGCGGAGTGCAAATTCTTTCTGGTGGCGGACCCCGAAGAACGAGCCCGCAGACGTCGGCGCGAATTGCAATCCCAGGGGACAAGCATCACCTTCGACGAACTTCTCAGGCAGATTCACGACCGGGACCGCCGCGACGCCACCCGCCGGGTCGCGCCGCTGAAGCGAGCCGCTGACGCCCTCGAAATCAACACCACGAAACTTGGTTCGAACGAAGTGTTGTTGCTCATGGAACAAACGGTTTGCGAAAAGCTCGCCCGGCCCTGAGATCGGCCCGGCGGTCAACCCCGGTTCAATACGTCCAACTGAGGTTGACCGTCGTGCGGTTGTCCATCAGGTCTTCCCGATCGGTGACCGGAAATTCGTAAGCGGCCCCAAGCGTCATCTGATTGGTGAGCCGGTACATCATCCCGAACGCTGTCGAGGCAAAATGGTTGCCCGCCACCGCGCCGGCACCGAGGTTGATTAAATCGCTCCCCTCAACCGTGACTCCCGGCAGCGCCCGCCCGCTTTCCAGGTAATGAATTCCCGTGAACTCCCACAGCGCATACAACCGGCAGGTCAACATGTAGTCCAGGTGCAGGCTGTAAAACATCGACTGCGTCTCGTCGGAACCGTTGTTCGGCAAATGCCAGCCGAGCGTGCCGACAAAATGGGAATTGTCCCATCCTTTGCCGGTCGTCAGGAAGAAGTTCCAGACGCCGTCACCGTTGCCCTGAAAAACATCTTCCGATCCCTGAGACCATTCGTAGAGGAATCCGCCGCTGATTAGAAACTGATTGCAGGGGTCCCGGTGGAGAACGTATTTCAGGCCGGTCCCGAGATCGGCCTAACCGGTTT
This sequence comes from Planctomycetota bacterium, assembly GCA_963582395.1. Lineage (GTDB taxonomy): Bacteria > Planctomycetota > Planctomycetia > Planctomycetales > Planctomycetaceae > CAUZTK01. Next base: position 7,145 of record CAUZTK010000200.1, read on the forward strand.
TGATTCGGCAAAGCGTCGGCCTGCAGCGAGAGGTAATCGTCGCGGTTGGCAATGAATGCTAGCCTTTCGTTGAGTGCCACGGTCACCTGCAGAGCGTAGACCTGCAAGTCGCCGCATCCCAGAATTGAGCCCTCCGGGATCATCTGATTGAGAAGCACAAAACGCGCCCGGGTCATGGATCGAGGATCTTCAAAGTAGAGCGGATTTGTGATCGACTCGAC
>CAUZTK010000201.1:0-7352 GCA_963582395.1 Planctomycetota bacterium
GCCGATCATCAAGCAGCGCAACCGTTAGCAGCTCATCCTTATTGGACAAATATACTTGTTCAAACGACTTCCTGTCACCGGAGGCAATCGCCGCAAGCAGCTCGTCGTTCTTTTCTTTCATCAGGGTTCCCGATTCAGGTGTCCGTGCTGTTGTAGTCGACCTACGGACATCGAGCCGTGTCTTCCAATATACAACGATCGAGCGGCCGCTTTTCGTCTGATCGACTTCAAATATTTTCGCAAATTATCATGTCGCACGGTGGCAAACAGAGCCCAAGCGATTTCGGTCCCTTCTGCACACCCATGGGTCAGCGAGGCATTGCAGATAACGAATTGACCATTTTTGAGAATCCCAACAAACGACGATTGATTGCGATCGAGATTTCGTCCAGAAATCCATCGGCTGCGTCTGCACGTTGGATCAGCAGCATTGTCAACGTTACCGCCCGGCTTACAATGGTCGCATGTCATTCAACCAATCCAAAACGAAATCGGTCGGCACAGGTGCGGTTTACGGCGGCGGTCTTCTGCGAAGTTGGCTGCTCTCGACGTTGTTCATCGTCACGGCAATTTCCGCCGTCCCAGGTCACGCACAAACGCCGAATCCAGCAGACGTCGGCCCGGACACCGAAAAACGGTTTCCATCGCTGAAGCTTCCGCCTGGATTCAAGGCGACACTGTTTGCCTGCGACCCGCTGGTCGAATATCCCTCGGTGATTGCGGTCGGCCCGGAGCCGAATTCGCTGTTTGTGGCACACGACTACACAACCGGACTCGGAATCGAAATTGTCCGCCGTGACGAGATCCGCATCGTTCGAGACACGGACGGCGACGGATACGCCGACACGTCGACCCTGTACGCCGGCGGTTTCAACTCGATTCAGGGGCTGGCGTATCATGCCGGCACGGTTTATGTGATGCATGCGCCGTTGTTGACCTCGCTGCGGGACAGCAACGGTGGCGGCATCGCCGACGAGCGGCGTGACCTACTGACAGGGCTCGGCCTGCCGCCCGAAAAAAACCCGGGCCGGCTGCATTGTGCGAACGGTGTTGTAGTCGGTCACGACGGCTGGCTTTATCTGGCACACGGAGACCGAGGCTGCGACGTGCAGCGGCCGGAAGGAGATCGATTGCTGTTTCAGGCGGGCGGAATTCTTCGCTGTCGGCCCGACGGTCGCGACCTGCACGTCTTTGCCACCGGGCTGCGCAACATCTACGACATTGCGCTCGATGCCGAACTCAACGTCTTCGTTCGCGATAACGAGAACGACGGCGGTGACTACATGATCCGTGTCTGTCACAGTTTCTACGGTGCCAATCACGGCTACCCGTACCTATACTATGAACGTCCCGACGAAGCGATGCCGCCGCTGGCTGATCTCGGCCGTGGGTCGTCGGCAGGGGGGACGAGTTATCTGGAAACGGCCTTTCCGAAAGAGTGCCGGGAAAGCCTCTTCTTTTGCGAGTGGGGCCGCGCGGTTGTCAGATATCGGCGTCAGCGAATCGGCAGCGGCTTTGCGTCGATGCAAGAGGTTGATTTCGCAGCGGGCGCCGAGACCGATCCTTACGGCTTCAAACCGACCGACCTCGTCGTCGATCGAGACGGGTCGCTGTTGATTTCAGACTGGGCCGACGGTCAGCGGCCCAAGCGCGGCCGGGGACGTATCTATCGGATTACGTATCCCGATCGGCAGCCGAACCCGAATCAGCACCCGGCTGTTTCCGAGAAGTGGCCGGTCGCTAAGTTGGTGAAACATCTCGACGCCAAAAGTCATTATGTTCGGGTGGCGGCACAAGAAGCGCTCGAACATCGAGGACGCGCCGGCGTCGAAGCACTCAAGCAAGCAATGAGTGGGGGACACGTGGGTGTTTCTGGCCGCTTGCATGCCGTGTGGGTTTTTGCTCATGTTGACGGCGGCGACGCCAGCGGAGACCTGTTCCGCATCGCCGAGACTGATTCTGATTCGAGAGTGAGGGCACAGGCCGTCCGCGCGCTGGCCGATCTCACCGATCCTATTCTCACCGAACATCGTTTGGCTGCCGGCCGTGGAAATCCAGAGGTCGCCGTTCGTCTGTCCGAACTCGCCCAAGATGGCGATTCTCGTGTCGTGCAAGAGGTTGTGGTCGCTCTGGGACGACTGCGTTGGTCGGAGGGCCCCCAGTGGCTGCGTCGGCATTTGAAGAAACCGGACTCCGCATTGGCGCACGCGGCCATGCAGTTGCTGCGCCGGGCCGACAACTGGTCGGCCGTTCTGCAACTGCTGGATGAACCGAGTCGTGGAACAGCCGATCGAAGAGCTTTACGGGCTCTGGCCCTGCGGGCGATTGTCGATCGGGTCGACGAAAAAATCGTCGACGGATTGATGGCCCGGTTGAAGAAAAGTTCCGATCCTCGCCGACGGGAAGAGTATGCCGACGCGCTGGCCCGAGTGCATCGCAAACCGAAACCGTGGAGCTATTGGGGGTTTCGGCCGGCTCCCCGTCCCGCCAACTCGATTGTCTGGGACGGTACCGAACGGATTCAACAGGCACTCGACCACGCCTTGGCCGACGCAGACCGTAACGTCCGCAGCCTGGTCCTGAAACGGATGCGGCGTGAAAAGGTGCCGCTACGATTCTCCGCTCTCTCCGAGTGGCTGCAGGACGAGACTGACGCAGACCGGGTGGCTCAAGTCCTCGACGCCCTCACGGATCGGCCGGCGGCCGAAGTGCGCGGACTGCTCGAAAACACGATCCGAGCCAAGCATCGCGCCGAGAAGAATCAGCTGACGGCGCTGGCGATGTTCATCCGCGGTCTCGACCTGAAGACAGAACCACGTCTACTCGAAATCGCCCGGACCCTTGACGAGGGGCCGGTTCAAGTCGCGGCCCTGCGCGAGTTGGGCGGTCGCCCCAAAGTTTCCGCCGATCGGTTATTGCTCGGCAAGTTAGATTCGAGCGGTGCAGAGGTGCGGGCTGCCGCCGTTGATGCTCTGACACAGCGACAGACCGGTGAGTTGAAAGGTCGGATCGTCGAATTGTTGGGCGATCGAAATATGCAGGTCCGCAGGTCTGCCGCCGTCGCTGCCGGACGGCTTGATGTCCCCGCTGCCGCCGAGCGGTTACTGGCGTTGGCGTCAGCAGCAGATCGGCCCCTGCGTCGAGCCGCCCTCGTTTCGCTGAGACAGCTCGGGGTCGCGGGGGCCGTCTCGCAAGCTGTCGCCGCGCTGGATGGTTCCCAGACGCAGTCGGCCGCGCTCTCGTATCTGGCCAGTCACGGTGGTCCGATGCAGCTTGGCGATGTGATCGCAGTGACGGAAACAAACCGCTCCATGGACATCTTGATGGGCGCCGTCGGCGCACTCACTCAGTGGCAAGGCAGAGAACCACAGCGGTCACCCCTTCGCCGCAAGTTAGAGCAGGCCGTTGCACGGGTGCAGGGCGACATTGGGGTGTTGGTCCACTGGTCGACACTCGGACCTGTTTCACCCGAGTCGGCTGCACCGCTCGTTCGGCGGATCAACAGTGCCCAGCAGTCCGAGCTCGATTCCATGACATCGGGAAGCTGGCAATCGCAACTGGCGACCGGCACCGATGCGGCCGTTCGTTTTTCGAAGGCCAAACCGGAAACATCACTAACCGTCTGGCTAGCCGTTTCGGACGTCTCTGTTGTGGAACCGGGCGCCGTCGAACTGCTCGCCTCGAGCAGCGGAACGCTGCAAGTCTGGTTGAACGGCCGCGCGATCTACCATCGCGACAAGCCGGACAAGTTTCAGCCCGACTTCGACCGCTTCGAGGCGACCATGACCGCGGGCCTGAATCGGCTGCTGGTTAAGATCGTGGACGATTCCGCAGAGGGCCGGTTTCACCTCCGCTTTCGCAGGATAAGCTCGAAAGCCGAACACGAACAGCTCACACGGCGCGCCCTGGAAGGTCGAGGCAACGTCGAGCGCGGCCGAGAGCTTTTCCTGAAAACCGAAAAGTCTCTCTGCTTAAAATGTCACCGTCTGGGCTTGCAGGGCGAGCGGATCGGCCCTGAGCTGACGGGCATCGGCAGCCGCTTTTCACGCATTCATCTGATCGAATCCCTTCTGGAACCGAGCCGCACCGTCGCGCCCAGCTATGGGACCGTCGTGGTCGTGCTCTCGAGCGGCCGAGTCATCACGGGCGTGAAGGTTTCGGAAACCGATACGGAATTAACGCTCGGTGACGCCGAGGGAAAAACGCATAAGATTTCCAAGTCCGACATCGACGTCATGCAGGTGCAAACACGCAGCACCATGCCAGAGGGCTTGGAGAAACGCCTGACAGCCCAAGAATTCGTCAACCTGATCGCCTTCCTGCTGGCACAAAAACAGACCCGGTCAAAGTGACTCAACAGGCTCCCCCTCTGGCGTGTGACCTCGTAGCAGACGGGGCTTGAGTTCTGCGGATACGGTTTACAGCACCCACTGTTGCTGAGTGTCGCTGTGCGTGACTTTAATCTATGGACGTTGCTGGCCGGCAATCAGCCGCCAGGAGAGCGGGACGACTTCACTGGTCAGTATGTCGGAAACTTCGAGCGTTGAGCTGCCTACGTGGACCAGTTGCTTGTCGTTCAGCCAATACAGCCCCAGCGCCCAAGGATCGCGGTCGACGAGCAACAGTTCCCGCGTACCGACCTTGCCGTAAAACTCCAGCTTGTCGCAGGTGCGGTCGTTCGGACTGATGATTTCGATGGAAAAATCAGGCCCACCGTACCAATGGGTATCACGGTTTTCGGATGGCGTGTCGTTCAAGAACACCACAATGTCTGGGCAACGGTAGTTTTGCTTTCAATTGTCGTGACGATCGGTGACGTTGGTTCCGGGCAAAACCTTTCCGAGACCAGCCCAACCGACAGCGATTTGTAGAACTGTTATGAATTCTCCGACAAAATCCTGGTGTTCATTGTTCGCCATCGGCGCCATCACATACACGTCATCCCAGACCTCGTCGTAACGGTCGGCACCGGTTTCCTGGCGTTTGGCAATGATTTCTGCCGCCAGCGATGGATCGTGAATGATGGCAACCATGGATTAGCATTCCCCATCCGGACGTTTCTGGCACGACATCAGAAAAACGAAAACGGCAGCGCACACGAACCATGCCGACTTAGAGTTTCATCTTGTCACATCTGCACGCTGAGCGCGCATGTTGTGGAGAGCCCCGAGCGGAGAGTCGAGAGCCAGAAAGATCAACATCGATAGATTCTGGCTCTCCGCTCTTGACTCTTGGCTGCGACCGATAGGCCGCGTTAGGTATGACGCTCATTGAATTCTCGCATTGCGCGGCGCACGTGTCCAGATGCATAGACGGCGTGCCGGGTCGTGTGTGGTTGTTCGAGTGCAACAGCGGGCTGACACCCGCCGCTCGCCGCTATTGCTGGTGCATCGCCGCGGCCAGAATCTTTGACGTGCTTTCGCGCATTATCCGCGGATCGACCAGTTCTCCCCGCTGCAATGTTGCGCGGACCTCTTTGCCGGAGATGAAGACCGGCTTCTCGTCGGGATGGTTCTCCATCAAGTCGACGCGGCCCAACGATTCGTAGTAGGCCGCAAAACCGACGTTGACCGGCTTGATTTTCAGGTCGCCGGCCAGTTGCTGGAAGATTTCCTGAGCATCGAAGTCGCCCCAGATCGCCGTGCCGTCATGATAGGGAGCGTCGGCGTGCTTGCGGCCGATGACGATGTTTGTGTAACCCATGTTCTGCCTGTAGATGGCGTGCATGACCGCCTCCTTCGGTCCGCCGTAGAACATCTTGATGTCGAGCCCCATCAGCAGGACACGGTCCGGCACGCTCTCTCCGCGCGGGCCCCACAGCTCCGGATCGCTGTCGCCTTGACCTAGGCCGCGATCTTCGATGAGTTTCTCGTAGGTCTGCATGCGGATCTCGGCACTGACGTCGTCGCCCTTCGTCTCGCCGATGAGCGGATTCAACACGGCACCGGCGTTCTTGCCTTCTCGCAGCAGCACCTGCAGCGCGTAGATCAGCGCATATTCGTGGGCCCGGTGCAATGGGTTGCGTGTCTGAAAGGCGACGACCGCGTCCCAGCCCGTTTCGGCCAGCAGCTTCCGCACCTCCCGCGGCATGAGCACGTGCCGGCCGAACATCGGATTCTTCGGCTGCGGCAAAACGCGAAGCTCGCCGCCCACGAGGTGCGTCTTGTCGGCGTCGTTCTTCAGCAACATGTCTCCGCCGGGATGATCGGTCCGCTTGGTCAGGTAGACCGCCTGGAGATAGCGTGTCTTGTCCCACTTGAACACGTCGCTGGCGTCGAGTGTGGCCATAACCTCGCCGTCGGGATCGGTCAGCGCCACCCTCTGGCCGGCCGACAGTGTCGCGGCCAATTCGGCCGTCACCGGCAACGATAACGGAATCGTCCAGGCATACGTGCGACCCTGGTGTTCGATGACCGATTCGTCGAGCACCCGCTGATAGACCTCGCGGTTCATCGGCCCGGTGAGCGGACTCAGCGTGCCGTCGCCGAAGCGGTAGAGGGTCGAGAGATCGGCCGCTGAAACGGGTACTTGGGGCAATGCCCCCGCATCAGCCTGGAAGCCGCCGATCTCATCATCGGGTACGGTACAATCGACGGGTTCGGTCAGCCCGCCGTGCGGGGGGATGAGGTCGGACATGGATTGAGTCTTTCAGGAACAACACAAGGCCAGTGAAGGGTCCCGTCGGACCAAGCTGTAAGCACACAAAGTTAGGGCAGCTTCGCAGAGACGTCAAGCAGAGCAGTCTGATACGTCGATTAACCGACTGCCAAGGCTTGCCACGATCGCTGTATCCTTACATCTGAGAAACCTTATCCGCGCAGTCCGACTTCAGACAACAGCTTGTCGATTTCACAATACGCTTCTGCGACCCACTCTTCAATCTTATCCGGCTGGGGTGAATATTCCAGTTCGATCGAATTTGCCCCGTCAATGTTCAGATGCTTGATTTCCCGAAGATAGCAGCCCAAATGCGGAATCGCAGATCGTGTACGACGACTGGAATCGTTGTGGTTGGCTCGCGTCATGATGAGTTACGAACGGCTTCGTTCTTCGATGAATTGGTCCCACAGGACGGAAGTGAGTTCTTCGATTTCCCGTTTGCGGGCCAGTGTCTTCCGGGCTTTGATCGCCGTCATCCCCAGACGGCGGCTGCGGTTTTTATTCCGTGGCGTGCGGCTGCGACGCCAGCGGAAAAGTCGAACCTTCCAGCGGTTCCAAGTGCGCATGCTCCCCTCCTCGACGTTTCTGATCGTTCACCGTGCAACGCCGAACCTGCCACCTTGGCGGTATCAACGTAACCCCGATTCTCTAATAGTGAGATCACTATATACGGCGGAACCTGGGCATCTGAC
>CAUZTK010000202.1:0-7325 GCA_963582395.1 Planctomycetota bacterium
CAGAACCGGCGAATCTCGTCCTCGGTAGCCGTTTGGCCCTCCTTTAATTTGATCCAGGCGGCCACGACCTCGACGAATTTCGGATCGGGCACACCGACGACGGCTACGTCCTCGACCGCCGGGTGGGTGTACAGGAACTCCTCGATCTCGCGGGGATAAATGTTCTCGCCGCCGCGGCAGATCATCTCCTTAATGCGGCCGGTGATGCGGTAATAGCCGTTCGGCAGGCGGAGGGCCAGATCACCCGAGTGCAACCAGCCCTCCTCATCGATAGCGGCGGCTGTTTGGTCGGGCATGTTGTAGTAACCCTTCATGACCACGTGTCCGCGGGTGCAGAGTTCCCCCTGCTGATTGTCGGCGAGTGTCAGGCCACTCGCGGGGTCGATGAGCTTGACCTCGATGTCGGGAATCGGCCGGCCGACTGTTTTCACCCGCAATTCGAGCGGATCGTCGGTGCGGGTTTGAGTGATGACCGGTGAAGCTTCGGTCAGACCGTAAGCAATCGTAACTTCGCGCGCGCCCATATCATTGACAACACGGTTCATCACTTCGATGGGACAGGGACTGCCGGCCATGATGCCGGTCCGCAGCGACGACAAATCATGGTCCTTGAAGGTGGGGCGCTCTAGTTGGGCGATGAACATGGTCGGCACGCCGTAAAGCGACGTTGCTTGCTCGGCTTCGATGGCCTCGAGCGTTGCTTCGGGATCGAAGTACTCAGTCGGAACAAGCAGGGCCGCCCCTCGAATCGCGCAGCAGAGCACGCCCAGCACGCAGCCGAAACAATGATAAAAAGGTACCGGCACGCAAATGCGGTCAGTTTCGCTGATCTGCTGACAGTCGCCGATATAGTAAGCATTCAACAGCAGGTTGCGGTGAGTGAGCATGGCCCCCTTAGGAAAGCCGGTGGTGCCCGAGGTGTACTGCACATTGATCGGGTCGCCCGGATCGAGCTTGCGCGCCCCTTGGTTGATTTGTTCGGCATCGACCGAGTCACCCTGCGTGATGAAGTCGTCCCAGCTCCACATACCCAAAGCGGTTTCGTCCTTCATCGAGACGACATGTTTCAGCTTGGGAAAGTTGACCAGGTTGAGTTGCCCCGGCGTGGACGAGGAGAGTTCGGGGACGGCGTCGGCCAGAATGGCGAAGTAGTCAGACTTTTTGAAGCGATCGACCAAGAACAAGGCTGACGCGTCCGATTGCCCAAGCACATAGGAGAGTTCTGACGACCGGTAAGCCGGATTGACGGTGACCAGCACCGCGCCGATGCGGGCGGTCGCAAATTGCAGCAGCACCCAACGAGGCCAGTTGGTCGCCCAAACGGCGACGTGCTGCCGGGGTTCGATTCCCAGCCCCAGCAGCGCTCGGGCAAGACGGTCGACCTCATCACTCAACTGCCGGTAGCTGAGCCGATAACACTCAGGCGAGGCATGAGGATCTGGAAACGGCCGGCCGTCGGCATCAAGCCTTGGAAAAACCAGTGCATCCCGGTCAGGAAACCGCTCGGTGGTTTGCCGGAGCACCTCGCCGACGGTCAGTCCCTCCACCCAGGGCAGGGAAGCATCGGCCATGGAAACCCCTCCTTGTTGGACTGTGGCTTTGTTGCCAGTCGTTCAACGTTGAGCGTTAAAATCCGATGAAGTGCTTCGTAATAGACAATAGGAACCATCTTCGAACGAGAGATGCACTTTGTTTGTGAAAAAGACCCTCCGACCATATACTACCATATCCCCTGATGAGTGACCAAGATGTCTCTGGCGGCATCGCTGTTCAGTTCTCTGCGCACGCCTGTCACAGCATGGCCCGTTATTACAGATACAAAACCGCCGATGACGTCGTCGCCGATGCCGCCCGGCTCGGTCACGAACTAGCAATGTCGGCCGACTTCTCGGTGCTGTTCAAGCCGGTGGAAATCGGACCGCTGAAGGCCGGTAACCGGCTGGCAGTGCAGCCGATGGAGGGCTGCGACGGCACTCTTGATGGCCGTCCCGACGAGTTGACGTTTCGCCGTTATCGACGATTCGGTGCCGGTGGGGCCAAAATCATCTGGTCCGAAGCGACCGCCGTGATCGAAGAAGGGCGAATGAATCGGCGGCAACTGTGGATCAACGACCGGACGTCATCGTCCCTCGAACAAATGCTTCGAGGTTGCCGGCAGGCGCACCGAGACCAATTCGGCCACGACAACGACCTGGTTGTCGGCCTGCAACTGACGCACTCGGGCCGATTCAGCGATCGACGTCCGCTGCCGGCGACACACGATCCGATTCTCGATCCACTGACGGTCGACAAATCGACCGGCAAACAGCTCGACGAGTCGTATCCGCTGCTGACCGACGACGATCTTAAACGGCTCGAAGACCAATACGTCGAGGCGGCGGGGCTGGCGTACAAAATTGGTTTTCAGTTCGTCGACATTAAGCAGTGTCATCGTTACCTGCTCAGCGAACTGTTGGCGGCCAAGAACCGGGCCGGCGACTACGGCGGAAGCCTCGAGAACCGAACTCGGCTGGTGCGGAACGTCATCGGCCGCATCGGCGATCAAATTCCGGGACTGGTCATCGCCACGCGGATGAATGCCTACGACGGCATCCCTTATCGAGCCGAAGGTGAGGGTTTCGTCGGTGTACCCTGCCCGCACAAACTGCCTCTGACAACGGCGTTCGGCACAAATCCCGACAATCACCTCAAAGAAGATCTTGCGGAACCGCTGCAGTTGGCCCGTTGGCTGCGCGATGGGGGCGTGGCGATGATCAACGTCTCGGCCGGAAATCCGTATTCTAATCCACACGTGGTCCGCCCGGCCGAGTTCCCGCCGATTGACGGTTACAACGCACCGGAACATCCGCTGCTGGGCGTGCTGCGGCACTTCCGGATTGCGCGGCAGGTGCAGGCCGCCGTTCCCGATGTGCCGGTGATCGGCAGCGGTTACAGTTGGCTGCAAGACTTCGCCATGCATGCTGCGGCCGCCAACGTGGCCGGCGGCGGGGTAGCGATTGTCGGCATGGGTCGCTTAAGTCTGGCCCATCCCGATTTCGTGCAAGCACTTAAGCAAGACGGTCATCTGAACCGCAAACAAGTTTGCCGAACCTTTTCGTTCTGCACGAACCTCATGCGGGCCAAAGATCATCCGTTGGGGCAGTACGCCACAGGCTGTCCGCCGTTCGACAAAGATATCTACGGCCCGATTTGGCGCGAAGCAGAACCGAAACGGCAAGCCACACTGAAACAGGGCGGGTGAAAGAGTCGTTCCACGTTCCGAGGAGCCCTGCTCTGGCCCGTTGAACAGGCCGGCGAGATTTCGAGCCTTCGAGAAAATTCACAAAAAATTTGTTGACATCCGCTGCGGTGACGGGCAGACTGGCGATAGGTCATTCGGTTGTGCCGTATCGGAGGATCGTACTCGCACTCTTTTGTACAAGCCGACGGCACACACAGCTCCCACTCAGCAAAGTTGCCGGGTGGGAGTTTTTCTGACGACCGCACTTCAAAAATACCGGCCGAATCATCCCGGCAGAAACTGATGCGGCCGTCGTCTACCGGGGACACCACGATGCCAGCCACGTATCGAGTCGCCGTAGTTGGACGAACCGGCCGCGGAGACTACGGCCATGCACTCGACACCGCCTGGCTGGAAATTCCCAACACGCAGGTGGTGGCGGTTGCCGACGACAATCCGGGGGGGCTTGCCGCTGCGGCACGGCGGTTGAAGGTGAATCGGACTTTTTCCGATTACCGCAAGATGCTGGATGAGGTGCAGGCCGACATTGTCTCCATTTGCCCGCGATGGGTCGATCAGCATCGCGACATGGCGGTTGCTGCGGCAGAGCGCGGCCTTCACCTCTACATCGAAAAGCCGTTCTGCCGATCGCTGCAGGAGGCCGACGAGATTGTCACGGCGTGTGAACGAACACACGTCAAACTCAATATCGGTCACCCCACTCGCTACAGCCCCAAGTTCAAGACCGTGCAGAAGCTGATCGCTGACGGGGCCATCGGGCAAGTCCTCGAATATCGAGCTCGCGGAAAAGAAGACACCCGCGGCGGCGGACAGGATCTGTGGGTGCTGGGAACACACGTGTTGGACATGATCCGCGCCATCGGCGGGAAGCCGAAGTGGTGTTTCGCTCGTGTCATGCAGAACGGCAAACCGATCACCAAAGCAGACGTCGTCGAGGGAGCCGAAGGTCTCGGCCCACTGACCGGCGACGCGGTCCAGGCCATGTATCGCATGCCCGACGGGTCGACCGCTTATTTCGGGTCGCACAAAAAGGCGTTCGGCCGTCCGTCGCGATACGGCTTGCAGATTTTCGGATCAGCCGGTGTCATCGAGCTGCTCGAAGGTCCGTTGCCGTCGGTCAAATACCTCGGCGATCCAAGCTGGTCACCCGGCCGCAGCGGCAAACTGTGGCAGAACGTCTCGTCGGCGGGCATTGGCAAACCGGAACCGCTCACTGCTAAGAAATACACGGCCCGACACTATATGGGCATTCTGGATTTGCTGATCGCTATCGAGGAAGACCACCAGCCGTTGGACGGCATGTACGTCTCCCGCGATGTCACGGAGATGATTCTGGCCGTCTTCGAATCGCAGCGGATCGGCGGCCCGGTCGAATTGCCGCTAAAGAACCGCCGCCACCCGCTGACGATGCTCAGTTGAAGGCACGGACAGGGCCAGCCAAATTCGGCAAGGCCGTGCATTTCGCACTTCCTCCCGACGGCAGCGTGGTAAAGAAATCGGGCTCAAGAACGGCTCCATAACGGATAGTGTCGAGCGGTCACGGCGACGTCCGTGAACCGTAAAAGTGTTGAGAAGGCAGTCACAAGCGGGAGTGCAAGCGAGAAAACCAGCCATCAGAACGGCGGCCCGTCGCGGATCGTTTTGCTGATCCTTCGATCGTAGTTTTCGACAGACTCCGCAGCGAGGGGACCGCTGTCTTCTCACTGTTGGCGGGAATGGTCCGTTGCGATGCGTCACGAACCACGACCGACGGTGCAGTCCGCAGCCACCGATGATACGTACCGCTGTAGCCGGCCGGCATTTTGTACATCGGCACGATGAACAGCGAAGCGGTCCAGCCGTATTTCGACAGTCCGGACCGGCAGCCGGACGAACTGACAACGCAGACGCAAAAGATGAACACGGTGAGTCGTTGCCTGTTGTCAGTCACCACGACGCCCCTCTACCGGGCGTAGACTCGAAGTCTCCAACGACAGTATCGACAGACGGACCCAGCCAGCGTGGAGAAAAGTGCCGGAAACTTGGAGCAGTCAGATTTTCGACTTCGACTGGGCGATCACAAAAAAAGCCCGGTTCCGCGAACGAAACCGGGCCTCTTGTTAAGAACGACCGGTGATACCAATTATGTCTTGGCCGCCGCGAAGCGGCTGGCGACTTCGTCCCAGTTGATGACGTTCCAAAAGGCGGCGACGTAGTCGGGCCGGCGGTTCTGGTAGTTCAGATAGTAGGCGTGTTCCCAGACGTCCAAACCGAGAATCGGCGTGCGGCCTTCGGAGAGGGGCGTCTCCTGGTTCGGCGTGCTCTCGACGCGCAGGTTGCCGCCGCTGGCCGAAAGCCACGCCCATCCGCTGCCGAACCGGGTGGCGGCTGCTTTGCTGAACTGGTCCTTGAAATCGTTAAAACTTCCGCAGGCCGCCGAAATCGCGTCGGCCAATTCGCCCGTCGGTTCGCCGCCCCCGCCGGGACCCATAATTGTCCAGAACAGAGAGTGATTAGCATGTCCGCCGCCGTTGTTTCGAACCGCCGTCCGAATCTCTTCCGGGACGGCCCCGAGGTCGCTCACCAGGTCTTCGATGGATTTGGCGGCCAGAACGGCATGGGCCTCGAGCGCTCCGTTGACGTTATTAATATACGCCTGATGATGTTTCGTGTGATGGATCTCCATGGTGCGGGCATCAATGTGAGGTTCCAGTGCATCGTACCCGTAAGGCAAATCGGGAAGCGTGTATGCCATCGGTCAGTCTCTCCTTCCAAATGCGTCTTCTTTGAGTTGCAAATCCTTGGCGGCCGGCAACACACCTTGCGCCACATCGGGTATTCTAGTCGCTGGCAGATGTTTTTCTATGCACAGCGGGCACAATATCGTTCATGATCATTCGTGCGCAGTGAGGCAATTTTCCAGGAGCGCGGTCATCTTTGCCGTAAGAACCCATCCGTGTGCGCACGGTCTCTCCAGCCGCTTAATAAGGTGGGTGCGCTGTATTGCTTAACCCGGATGATTTACCATAGAGTCACGGAGATTTGCGGAACAACAGCAGAACAACAAACGTATTTTCACAATCCGTCGCCGTGATTCTCGAAGATGACATACCAGGCTGTGAAGCTGCGGAACAGTGGATTGATGACGTAAGTCATTTTCTCTGTGTCCTTTGTGGTGAAATCCTTTATGAATAATCTGGGTTAAGGTTCTTGGGAATCGCCGAGTGTGAGTCTTCTTTTGGGATAGACTGGACGTTGAGGTCTTTATCCTGGAGGAGAATTCGATGGCAAAGCGATCGGGATGCCAGACAAGAACGAGCCGTTTGTAGTTCTGGCGCACTTCTTCCCGTATGGCACTTAGAGGTAGTTCCAGAACTGAGAATGCTTGTTGCCATTCCATGATGGTCTAAATTTCTCCGCCCAGGGAACCACGCGCACGGCACTTTTAGAATCGTGTTCAGAGTTTCCTGCCCGTAGCGGAAATCAAGGCAGTCATAGTTCAATCTCGTCCGAATGGGTCGTTCCACCCCACCCGTCGGCCCCGCGTGGCTCACGCCAACAGGTTTCGTTTCGACTTTTCACAACCCGATTGCTGCTCCTCGCCTTGCCGTCTGCGTAATAGCCGGTTTCGGCTGAAATTCCGACAACCTCACGGTCGTGTGCAAAGACTTCCCCCGCGCGTCAAGCGTAGTTGTCCCCCCAGGGCGGCACGCTGCACTTCCACTTTCTTCGTGGTGGTGACTTACCGTCGCCAGTCGCCCTTCACTCCACCCCGGGGCCCCCGACTTCTCCCCTACAACGTCTCCAGTGGAATGATAGGCAGCTTAACGACTGCGTCAGCGAGTGTTGATGTGTAGTTGGCTTGGTTCATAACGGACTTATTGAGTGAAAAAACTGGGGGGTGGTAGGTAAATCTCACACGCAGCCGCAATGGGGTCGCGGCACCCCCTTTTACATCCGCCAGTCCCCCACGTCGCCTGCACCAGCCGAGTTCGCTTCGCCTTCACACGCTGAGATTTTTGCTCCCTCATCCTGCCCTCCACACAGACGTCCAGCTTAGCCACATCCCAGCACCACGCCACAGTTGCCCGCTAGCTATATATCA
>CAUZTK010000203.1:0-7264 GCA_963582395.1 Planctomycetota bacterium
AAAGCGGCGCCCACCCGGTGCCGGTCGTCTGCTGCCTGTTTGCGCTGCTGGCGGGCGCGGTGGCGTGGGCCACCGGAGATGACGACGAACCGAAGAATCAACCGCCCACATCGCAGCCGGCCGAGGAAGAAATCGAAGTCGGCCTGCGGGGCATCTTGCCCGGTGAAGTTCCAGACGGACTCGAAGCCGAATCGTGGGAATCTCTGGACGGAAATTGGGCCGACTGGAGTGCCGATACCGCCGAGGTGGTCACTAAGCTGTATGAGGGCGAAGGGCTCGACACAGCCGCTCAGCGTGAGGTTGTGGATACGCTGCGGTCCAATCTGGCCGTCATGCGCCGGTCGCTGGCCGACAGCCGGTATCGGTCGTTGTTCGATCCGCTGACGACCTTGAACGGGCGGCTGTTGCGCCGTGTCGATCTGGCCGAGGCCGTCCTCGATACGCTCGAACTTACACCAGAAAAAGTCAAAGCCAGCCGTCTCCAAGCGGCGGGAGGGCAAATTGCCGCCTCCATGACAAAGCTCGAAGCACACTTGGAAATAAGACCGGGCGGAACGACGTGGTTGCCCTATGTCCATGCGGAAGAAATCAACACGCTGATGCAGACCGCCGAAGACTCCGACGCAGCGCTGCCGATCCTGGCGGCTGTGCAGAAAAAGTTCAAAGCCAAGGATCAGTTGGAAGAGACACAGCGGGCGTTCCTCAGCGCTGCTGCGTTTACAGCGTTGGAAACCTCGATCGATGCTTACCTCGAACGCGCCGGCGAAGAACTCCAGCCGCTCGACGAAGACAAGCTCCGACAGCAGTTGGCGCGTCTCGTGGAAGCTGCCGAGGGCTACAAAAGCAACGGCACCCTGAAGGCTGCCGCCGAACTCCACGGCGCGCTGCAGTCAATTCGAGAACTAACTCCCGACAAAGGCGACCGAATTACCGGCGTGCTGGGCAGCCACTACTTCGGCCACAACTTCCGATTGATCGCCTCGGAGGAGTTCCTGAGTCGCTATGTTGAAGAACGTCGCCAGGAAACTGGCCGCATCAACGAACCGTTTATGGAAGCCTGGGTCACAGGTACGCAAACGACAACCGCCGCGACCGGCGTCGACCTCAAGCCCAGCAACGAAGGCGCCCGGTTCGACCTGACGCTCAATGGGGTCGTCCGCAGCAGCACGGTTGGTAGTACCAGCCGGGCCAGTATTTATAGCAGCGGTTACCACACGTTCGTGGCCCGTCGAGATATCTTCTTCGATGGCGACAAGTTCATGCTCGGTACGACTGGCACGATTTCCGTCAACGCCAACAACACGATCACCGGCGCCAGCACCAGATACGACGGCGGTTTGTTTGACGGAACGGCGCGGCAGAAAGCAATGCGGATCGCCAATTCCAGGCGGCCCCGGTCGGAAGCCACGACTGCCAATAAGATCCGCAATCGAGTGCTGCCCGAATTCAATACCGAGGTCGAAAAAGAGTTCGTAAAAATCAATCAGGACCTGGAAGAAAAGTGGAACAAACGGCTACGGGATGCTCGGCTGGAACCCTCGGCCCGGAAGATTCAAAGCACACGCAGCCATCTGCTTTGGAGCAGCCGCGTCATGCAGCCTGGCGAATTGGGCGGGGGCACTACGCCGCACCTACCGCCGCCCGAAGAGGGACTGACTCTGCAGTTCCACGAGACTCTGCTGAACAACATGTTCGATCGGATGAACATTGCCGGCCGAACCATGACCGAAGCAGAGGTCAAAAAGGAGATTGACGACTACATCGCTCTGCTCACCGGCGCAGAAGCGTCTGAAGATGAAACAAACGCGGATGAAAAAGATGAAGAAGAGCAGACCGATCTGTTTGTGTTTGCAAAAGTCGATCCGATTCGGTTTCAATTCGAAGACGGGCGGGTGCTGCTCGTCTTCCGGACCGGTTTTCAGCAGGAAGGCAAAGAAGACATTCCGATCCAGAGAATCACGGTTCCGTTGACGTTTTGGTTTGAGGCTGACCAGTTGATCATCGAACCCGGATCGGTCCGGGTCAACCCGGTCCGACGGCCGGAAAGCCGGCTGAAACAGATTGCACGAGCCGGCGTGATGAAAAAGAAGTTCGCGAAGGCGCTCCCGTCCCGCGCCCACGACCGCAAAATCGCGCTCAAGCGGGAAGGCAAAGCAGACCTGGTCCTGAACGTCACAAAAATCAGCGCTTTGAACGGTTGGGTCACCGTGTGGGCCCAATAGACGACCGGCCGATTTCGCCGCAACTTTGCGTTGAGTCGATTTGCCGACTGACATTACGTCTTGCCGCTGATGACAACCGACTGGGACGAGTGTAACATCGCCCCGTTTTTTTAGGGGTCCAGTTTTCTGCTGGCCACGTCTTTTGTCAAACGCCGATACAATGCATACATACGCACCTATTTCCAGGCCCTTCGGCAGCGAATCGTATGGCGGCAACATCTTCGGACGAACGCCGGCATGGCGACGCCGTCACGCCGCAGATGTTTGGCGACCGTCCTGGCGAGACGCTGCCTGCCGGTTTCGATCGGATCGAGAAGACGGCCCAAGGCTCGTTTTCAGAAATTTGGAAGGTTCGTGAATCAAGCACGGGCTATTTTTTTGCTCTGAAATGTCTTCTTGGCGACTGGAATGACGACGTCGCCGCCACGCAATTGTTGCGTAACGAAGCCTGGATCGGACAGTCAGTTGATAGCCGGCACGTTGTCCGCGTCGAACAAAGTGGTGCCGGCTGCGAGGGTCCCTGGAACCTGCTGGAATGGCTCGACGGAGAAACGCTCGAACGGCGTCTGCGTGGGAATCGGCGTCTCTCGGTTGGTGAAGCCGTATGGATCGCCCGTCAATGTGCACAGGGGCTGTGCGATCTCGCGGAAGCCGGCTTTTCACACGGCGACGTCAAGCCGGCGAATGTCTTCCTGACCGGCGACGGGAACGTGAAGGTGATCGACCTCGGCTTTGCGCGCTCCTTGCAGGAACCACACATAACCGAAAACACGCAATACCTGACGGGAACGGCAGCGTACATGGCTCCCGAAACGCTGACCCGCGGAAACGTCAATCCTCTCACGCGAGATATGTACAGTCTAGGGATTATGTTGTTCCGGATGCTCAGCGGCCGGCTGCCTTTTGAAACGGCGAATTCGGACAGCGTCCTGCGTCTGCACCGTTCGGCCCGACCACCACAGCTCGAATCCCGCTGCCGGGCCGCTCCATCTGAACTCATCAGGCTGGTCGAGCAATTGCTGGCGAAACAACCGATTCGCCGGCCGCAGAGCTATCAGACACTGCTCCGCACGCTGCTTCGGCTGGAACTAGCAACGCTGCCGCTGCGCTTCGCCGCGTGAACAGCGAGACAAAATTTGAGATCCCAGGGAACACCCCCCCTGCCGGAATTATCCGGACGACGACTCTCGGCGTTTTTCTCCCTCGTCGGTCGGCCGCCTCGGTTGCTACCACGTCCAGTAGCCGTGCCGGTCCGGGACAACTGGAGAATAGTCACGTACCGGCTGGTAACGGCCTGCGATCGGATTGTATTCGGCCCGCCAGTATTGGCTCGTCGGGCTCGTTCGGATGCCTCGGCTGCCGGTCGGCCGCGGATGAGGCGCCCAGCCGTATTTGTAGAGACGGCGGTCTCCCACGGAAGAGTGTGGAACTCGAATGTGAAATGGCCCCGAGTGCATCTGCCGACCGGCAACAAAGGGCGGACAGACGATCGAGGGCCGATGCTTTTGCCGCCGTTTCCAGTCGTGTTCGACCAGCCAGATGTTTCGAAAACGGACTGGGTTGCCGTGGTCCTGGAAGCGGATCGGCAACGGTTTGGGTCCCTCTTGTTGGCCTGAACCTGTTTTGTTCGTGACTTCGGCGTCCTCGTGAATCAACACTCCGTTGTGCCGGACCGTGATGCGGGCGTTGTTCGTTTTGTTTCCGCTTTGATCGAACTTCGGCGAGGTAAAGGTGATATCGTACGTCTGCCAACGGAGCGGCGGATAGCACATGTTGACATCCGGTTTGCGCTGCCGGTACAACCCGCCGCATTCGTTGTCAGCCCTTTCGAGGCCGAACGAGTCGAGAATCTGGACTTCGTAGCGACTTTGGATGTAAACCCCGCTGTTTGCACGGCCTTGTCCCCGCGCGTTCGGCATATAGGGTAGCCTGAACTCCAGATGCAATGTGAAGTCCTTGTAGGGTTTCCGAGTGTCGGCCCCTTGCATCAGCAGTTGGTCTTTCGTCAATCGGCCGTTCTCGAACATGGCGGTGTTCGAGCCGTCGAACAGCACTGCTGCATTCCAGGGCGGAACCGCGCCGGTGGTCGGGCTGACGCGGCGAATCTTGGAGAGACGGCAGATGGAACGGATGCGGGTGTCGGTGACGTCGGCCCACTCGCCGTGGACGTGAATTGTCAGTGGCAACGATTGTAGTCGAAGCACGTCCCCTTCTCGTTGGCCGGAAAGTTTCAGCGTTTCCTTACGGTCCCAAGCGGCGCCGGGAAGTCCGCCATTGTAAATGACGGCGTCGAACCGGCCGTCTCTCCGCGCGACAACTTGTAGCCCAATCTGCTGCCAGTACCAATACCCCGCCCTGAGCGTCAGGATTGCGCCCAGATACTCACCTTGCAGGGCGAAATCCTCGTCGGCCTCGTTGAGATTGGTCGCGGCGGTTGGCCGTTTCTTTTGGGCGATGCCGGATTCTGCGATTGTCAGCGAAAGAATCGCCACGAGTATCCACGAGCATCGTCCGAATCGCACCATTTTTTTGACTCACGAGTTGCCGACTTCCAAGGCATCAAACTACTTGTAAGTTCTACACTTCACCCAGTATCCCCAGAACCATGGCCTGCGACAAGGATCGCGAGACGCCAATTTCGTCGGGACCTTCAACCGGCAGCGGCGATTTGGTGATTCAGGCTTCCTCTTTCAACCGCCACAGACCGCGGAAAATCGTCTCGCCCGACTGCCGCTTCTTCCGCTCGTAACTGGTTTGATAGTCGAGGTCGTGTTCGGGCGCGTGCTCGGCAGTCGGTGTCAGTTTCTCGAACCGGGGGTGGTGATCCATCAGTGCACAGATCACACCGAAGTATTCCCCGACATCGCTCCAGACATGCACGTGTCCCCCGGTAATCATGATGCGAAGCATCTGCTCGACTAACCGGTCGGTGAAGACGCGGCGGCGACGGTGTTTCCGTTTCCACCACGGGTCAGGGAAGTAGACGTGTACTGCCGAGACCGAATCGGGCGGGAGATACGTGTCGAAGACGATCGATATGTCACCACCCAGCACGCGGACGTTCGGCATCGCTCGCTTCTTCAGTCGCCGGGCCGCGTGTCGCCCTTCCCGGTAGTCAATCTCGATGCCGAGATAGTTGGTTTCAGGATGTGCCAATCCGACGTTGACCAGAAACATTCCCCGTCCGCATCCGACGTCGATCTCGACCCGGTTTTCGTTGCCGAAAAACTCGATCCAGTCAATCGGGCCTGACAGGTCTTGGTAGGTCAGGAAATACGGCTTCAGATTGTCCGTTGGTTGAGGCTGCATGCTTGTGAGGCGAATCAGTCGAGCTTCTGGCCGCGGGTGATCGGCATGCCGATCATCGTGCCGCTGTAGACCATTTTGTCTTCCACAAACCCCTGGAAATTGAACTCGGCCCTCCGGCCGGGCCGGAGTTTGGTCAACTGGGCCATCACGACCAACCGGCATTCCGGAAAGACCGTCGCGCGAAACCGAACGCTGTCCATGCCGCCGAATCCGAGAAAGTCGCCCCCCAGAAGGTCGAACTTACGGGAGTAGAATGAAGCCAACTGAGCCGCGCATTCGCAGAGTATCACGCCGGGCATCAGCGGAAACCCCGGCAGATGACCGGTGACCCAGAACTCCTTGTTGGTCACGTTCTTATAACCGATGATGCCGTTGTTTTCGTGGTCTATGTGGAGAATTCCCGTCAACTGCTCCATCGCGTGCCGCTGGGGATTGAAGCGGCGAATCTCCTGCAAGCCGAAAACAGGGTTGTCAAAATCGAGATCGGTTTCGCTCAGGTTGTACATCGGTGGCGGAGGCATTGAAAAAGAAACTCCAGTTTCGATCTGATCACCCGATCTGTAATACTTGCCGAATCTGCTCCAGACTGGTCAGCAGTCGGTCTGGTTTGATCTTCGGGTCTTTCAATTCTGGCTTGGTTGCCTCGAGACTGTTTTTGTCACCGGCGTACAAGGCGGTCCTCATTCCCACCCGCTTGGCGGCCGCTAGATCGTCCTGCAGTCGGTTGCTGACGTGAAGCACTTCTCCCGGAGCAATCCCCAATTCAGCGAACCCTTGCAGAGCCATTTTGTACAGCGACTGCGACGGTTTGCGGACCCCCACCTGAAACGACAACGCCACACAACCGGCTTCAAACAACTTATCCGGGGACGGTAGTTTACCTTGCATGTTCAGTGCCCGCAACATCTGGACGCTCGTGAAGAATTGCGCGTCGGCGAGCATTCCCTGAACCAGTCCCGCTTCCGAGACTGCCTGCAGCGTCTGCAGCGCGTTGTCGGCGGCATCAACTCCCTGCAGCCGCCTGTGGAAGAAATAGGCCACCTTGACACTCAACTGGTCGAGGTTGCCGTACATCGACTCGTCGTACTGGTATTCGTTCCGCACGAGCCGGACGATCAGCTTTCGCCACAGGGCCGCCGAGTTGACTTCGGGAAAGTCGCCCCGGAGTTTGCTGCCGGCCATCCGCTGTTCGTCGAGCAGCGCTGTGTACTGCCTGAGCATGTATTCCCAGGGCGCCCCCGGTTTGCGAGACATGCTGTACCACATGTTGAACTCTTCGATTGTCTTTTGCAGCGCCACCTGCATCTGGTACTGCTGTGGATGCACAAACAGCAGTCGGCCCTCGGAGATCCGCAACAGCGTGCCGTAAATGCTCCACGTGACCGCTCGGATTCCGGCGAGCGGTTTCAGGTAGGCGGTGGCGTGGGGGGGCTCCGTTTTCGGCGGCTGAGGCCAGATCAGATTGCGGGCATCGAGCCAGTCGGCGTATTCCTGGAGAGTCTGCGGCATGGATGAACTTGTGATTGAAAACCAGGCGGGATGAAGGAAGAAGTTATAAGAAAGAAATCAAAAGCAGTTTTCTCAGCGGCCCGCAAGCAGTTATTCTATCCATTCTATACCACGCGCGGTCACAACTGATAGTAACCCGAAGCGTAAGCGAGGGACTTAACGTGTGTCCTCGCTTACGCTTCGGGTTGCGATGAAATGTATCAAACCTAACCGCGAGATGTATA
>CAUZTK010000204.1:0-7223 GCA_963582395.1 Planctomycetota bacterium
TCCTCGACCAACGAGGCCGCATGCGCGTGCACCGCACGCACCGAAACGGTATGGCTCATCCTTGAACGCATGGCTTCCTCCGAAGATGATTTGGTTTGACACAAACCGTCTACACGAGGATCCTTGCGTTCTTCAATACGAATTCAGCCAAACTTGGAACTACTGAGCCTGCAGATTCAGAGCGTTCAGGGTGCCGATCAGCCGTGGCCAATCGGCGCGCAAGTGGCGACTGTTCGGCAAATTGAGGATGTATTTTTTACCATCCAGCTAATCCCAACAAACGTTGAGCGCATCGACGGGCCAGTATCTGTCGTTGGTCGCGGTGACAATGAGTTTCGGCTGCTTAAGCAGGTCGCGATAGCTAATGGGATCGACCAGTTTCCGCAGTTCCTGTCCGCGTTTGGTCACCAGCAGATTGTGGATATCCCGCTGCGTGTAGTCGCTGAGCATCGGGGAGAGTTGTCCCCACGCGCGTAGCCGATGTTTTACCTGGCGCACCATGTCCGGCAAGTCGATGACCATCGGAGCGATCGCCGTGAAGCGGTGATCGACAGCCCCAGTCAGCCAGGTTGTCCACCCGCGCTTCGACGCGTCGGTCACTGTAAATGTCTTGAGCTTGAGAGACCACTCCTGCTTCGCGAACTCCTGAAAGGCGTCCATTGCCCGCACCGCGCTTTTGACCATCGGCAGCAGAAGCGGCCAATCGTTGCCGTCTCCATTCAGGTATTTCGAGAACGTCAGAGCGATGATCTGGTCCTCGGTCCGTCCGTTGAACATCGGCTGCTGCGGGACCTGCAGCAACACGTCGAGCACCGCGAACAGCGCCGCCTCTCGCGGCAATCCGACACGGCGCGTCGGTCGCTTCAGGTCGTCGCTCCAATTGTCTCCTCCCACAAACAGCAAGGCATGATCGACGTCCCTTCGAGCCGACGCTGGCTTGAAAACGAACAACAGGTGATTCCAGATAATGTCCCTCCATTTCTGTGAGGTCAGGATGAGCTCGGAGTAGCTCCCTTCACCAATCTCGCCGGTCTGGTACTCCGACCAACGATAGGTCGGATCTGTTTTCTGCACGTACCGGCGGCAGCGGCACCTTCGCCAACGCGCATCTCGGTCACGGCGGTGACGATGCCGACGGCGACAACAGCGGCAACATTACCATCACCCAGGTCAACGATCTGATGTTCCTCGCACGCATGGGTGAAAATGCCAACGCCCAACTTGGCCACGACGGCGATGACGCCGACGGCACCCGCAGCAGCAATATCACCATCACACAGGCCGCCAACATCAATTTCAGCGACGGTAGCATGAACAGCGATAGCTACGCTCAACTCGGCCACGGCGGCAATGACGTCGATGGCAGCCTGACCGGCAATATTCCGCCATCGACATGGGCGGCGCACCGAATCATGTCCGTATCTTCGGCACACGCCGACTCGGTAACGTGCTGGCTGACGGCGCGGTCATCAACGGGATCATTGTCGACAGCATCTTGCCGCTAGGTATGCTCATTGGCAATCGATTCAACACGAACGTCGAATTCACCAACTGGGACCACGAACAATGGGGACCGGTGCCGGATCAATATACGCTGGCACAGCCCGGCCTATTTACGTCTCCATTTACGTTTTTCTACTTGGGTCGCCCGCTGCCGCCCATGCCACCAAGCCACACGCCGCCGCAGTTCACGCTCTTCAGTGTCCCCTACGACCGCTTCATTCTCGCCCAACATTTTGCTGAGGCCATCTTCCAGTTGTTCCCCAACGGCCCGTACAAGATGTACTACGACCAGTGTCCCGAGCGATCCTTGGAGGGATAGACTACAGGGGCCACATCGGCCGACGTCTACAACCCGTAGCCGCCGGACTGGAAAAACGTTGACTCCGGTCAATGTTTCCCGCACAACCGTGTCAATCGGAATTCTTTCACACGGGCGCATCTGGCTTTTGTCGATTCCTGCGATTGCCCCACCCGAGCGCCGGGGACCGACCGGTACGATGGATTGAACGCCGTTCAAATCACCTCTCTTCGATTAGGGATCTGCGCTATGTGGCGACCGTCTGCGTCTGGAATGACCATCCCTGCCAGCACGATAGCCTCTGTGCTGCTTGTTGCTGTGGCTTGGTAGGCAGTCATTGGCCTGTCGGTTGCTGAGGCCCAACTGACAGCACATCGATTGCTCGCTTCCGCGGTGACTGAATTACGGGCTGCAATACAGGGACATCGAAACGGCGGTCGCCCGGTTTCGCGAAGGGAAGATTGACGATGCCCGCAAAGCCTTAGCTGCCGGGAAGGCGAAGAACCCGTAATTGGCTCCCGTGGATGTCATGCTCGCACAAATGTTTTTTTCGAGTGGCAAGGGTGCAGCCGGTCTTGCCCTGCTGGAACGAGTCGTCGCAGTTCATCCCGACGATCCCGAGGCGTACATGATGTTTACCGATTTGGCGCTCAGGCAGCGGCGCCTTGCGGGAGCCGAGCTGATGTTCGGCAAAGGTCTCGCCCTCTGCGGCGAGTACTCGCAGAATTCAACACGGAAGAAGAACCTGCTCAACAATGCTTTGGCCGGATTGGCAGCCGTCTCAGATTCTCGCATGGACTGGAAGCAGGCCGTGGCACGGCTCTCGAATTGGGTCAATGCTGATCAGAAGAACGCCAACGCCCATTCACGTTTGGGACAAGCACAGTTTCGTCTGGGACAGATCGGCAAGACATCGGCATCTTTCACAACAGCCCGAAAGCTCGACGTTCAGCGACCGCTGCCGGAAGTCAGCATGGCGCTGCTGTACGAACAAGCCAGAGAACGCCCTCAGGCCGAAACGCTGATCAAACAGGCTGTCCAAATAGCCCCGCAGAATTTGAACACGCGGTTGGCTGTGGTGCGGTGGGCACTCAGCGCCGGTATGCACGAGTTGGCGTCTGAAAACCTCAAGGTCGCACAGAAATTGGATGCCTACTCGCTTGATGTCAAACTGTCCGTGGGTCTGGCAGCCCGTTTCGCAGGCAACCACAAACAGGCGGTGGGGGCACTGGAAGCGGCCTTACAGCAGTCGCTCCGCAACTTTGAGGCCATGAACCATCTGGCACTGACGCTGATCGATGCGACCGACGAAAAGGAGCGAATTCGCGCTTTGGGCTACGCCCAACTGAATGCCCAAATCCGTTCTGCTCGCAGCAGTCGCCCGGCGGGAGAAGCGACGGTTACGCTTGCGTGGGTCCTGTTTCGCCTGGGACATGCCGATGGGGCCGAGCGAGTCCTGCAGGCGATTCTCAACTCCGGACCAATCAGCAGTGAAAGCGACTACTACGCGGCCGTGATGTTGCACGACCGTGGACGAGCCGACATCTCGCGAAAAATTTTGCAAACCGCCCTCGTCAGAGGGTCCCAGTTCCCTGGCCGGCCAGAGGCGGAGCACATGCTCGAACACCTGAGCCAGTCGGCGGCCGCCAACACACCGAAACGCGGCGGCAATTTAAGGCGGCACGCAGTGAATCCATGGCTCACGGCCAGGAGCATCCAGATCGTCACAGAAAATCGCCAGTTGCTTGGTCCCTTCGGACACTTCAGGATGAAGTTTGAACACTCCGAGCACCTGAACTCTTGCCTGCCCTGTATCTGCTGCCTTATGATAAACAGAATACTGTGCTGTTGATCAATATGACCGGCGGGCCCGTTGCTCAGATTCTGCACTGCCCGCTGTGCCGGTATTCGCCCTACATTTCCAAGAGAAGGCGACCGAGTGGCAGAGTTGATTGCTGTCGGCCCAGAACCGAAACAGCGCTGGCGGCGCCAGGTTCCCGACGACCAGGTGATTCGTCTCGGCCGTGCACCGCGTAACGGCTGGGCGGTGCCGTGGGACAGACATATTTCGCGCGAACATGCCGAACTGACCTTGGTCGGCAACGACCAGCTCAAGGTTCGACGTTTAGACGTTGCGCGGAACCCCATTTCTTATCAGGGAGCCGCGACCAGCGAGTTCATGCTGTCGGTTGGTGAGGAGTTCCGAATCGGCCTGACGTCCTTTTCCCTGGCCGAAGTGACGGTCGGCGACCCCCCCCTCATGCCGGTCGATGAGCAGTCGTACGCTCCCGGCGAGTTGAAACGATTTGCCTTTCGCAACGCGAGCCACCGTTTAGAGGTGCTCTCTAAGTTGCCGCAGGTTATTTCCGAGACGGACAACAACGAAGAGTTGGCGTTGGGGTTGGTCGGTCTGTTGCTGGAAGCCATTCCGCACGCCGGTGCCGCGGCGGTCCTTCAGTACCCTTCCAACTTCGAGCAGATTGATCCCTCGAACCCGCTGATGCTGCGTTGGGATAGCAGTGATGATGTTCAACTGTCTAGCTCTGGTGATCGCAGCCGCTTTCGTCCCAGCCGGCGATTGATCATGCAGGCGCTCGATTCGGGCGAATCAGTAAGGCACGTCTGGAGCGAATCGGAAGAAGCAGACGTCGCCTACACGACCAGCGGGCGCTTCGACTGGGCGTTTTGTACGCCCATCAACGACGTCTCCTGCAAAGGCTGGTGCCTGTACGTTTCTGGAAAACTGGGATTCGACCTGGGCTCAACATCGAGAGCCGTCTCGGAAGATGATCTGCGGGGCGATCTGCGGTTTACCGAAATGGTCTCGCAGTTTATCGGCGCCATTCGCCGGGTCCAGATGCTGGAACACCAACAGGCCAGCTTCACCAAGTTCTTTTCTCCCGCCGTCATGGAGATGCTGCGGCATGCCAATGCGAGTGAAGTGCTGGCTCCTAAGGAAACCGAAATCACCTCGCTGTTTTGCGATGTGCGCGGATTCTCGCGAACAGCCGAGCAGTCTCAGGACAATTTACACGAGCTGCTCGAACGAGTCAGCGATGCGCTGGGGGTGATGACCTGCGGCATTCTGAAATATGATGGAGTGATCGCGGA
Organism: Planctomycetota bacterium; assembly: GCA_963582395.1. Lineage (GTDB taxonomy): Bacteria > Planctomycetota > Planctomycetia > Planctomycetales > Planctomycetaceae > CAUZTK01. The sequence continues at coordinate 4,913 of CAUZTK010000204.1, forward strand.
CTTTCAGGGTGATGCCGCCTTGGGGTTTTGGGGCTGGCCGGCTCCGACGGGGGACGGCCCGCTTTCGGCGTGCCGGGCCGCCCTAGAGATTCACCAGGAGTTCGCCAGGGCCAACGTTCGGGAGCACGAAGGCAGTACGCGGTTCCGGGTGGGGATTGGGATCGCGCACGGCCTTGCCATTGCCGGTCAGATTGGGACCGAAGAGCAATCCAAAGTGGGCGCGTTCGGGCCGGTTGTGAATCTCGGTTCGAGACTGGAAGGCATGACCAAACATTTGCGGGTTCCGATTCTCCTCGACGAACGCACCGCCGAGGCGGTCCAAAGTGGTCTGCCGCGAAACGAGGGGCGCTGCCGCCGACTTTGCCGGGTTCGTCCGTACGGGATGAAGACCTCGCTGATGGTCAGCGAACTTTTGCCTCCTGAAGGGTTTCCCGAAACCATCACCGACCAAAACATCGCCGACTACGAAGAAGCGGTCGATGCCGTGATCGAAGGCCGCTGGGATTTCGCCCTGGAACAGCTCGGCAGACTGCCCGTCAAAGACCGGGCCAAAGACTTCCTGATGATTTTTATTGCGAAAAACCATTACGAACCCCCTGAAGATTGGGACGGCGTCATCGATATGGGAAAATGACTCAAGCGGCAAACTTCAACGGAATGCTCTGAACGCAAAGACGCCTAGTCGCAAAAGCTGCGCAAGGAAGAACACAAGAACCGGACCGGTTCGGGGCGAGAAACGAAGCTCCCGGATGCCTCCTCAGAGACGAGATCAATTCTTGCCGAAAAACTGTGCGAGCATTGATTTCATTTCCACATCGATTGGGATATATTCGTCTCGGCCAAAGATTAAGGGAGGTCGAAGCTTCTGCCGAGCCTCCGGATCGGTGATTTTCACGGCTCAGCGCTGGCTTCGCCATCCTAACAAACCGCAATTCGTGGCCATTTCTAAGCAGAGTTGATCAGCGGTGGTTGCACATCTGTCTGTGACACCGAGAGTTAAAAGCGAGCAGCACCATGTCAGACGAGACGAAGACGGAAGTCGAAAAGTTCATGTCCGGGTTGAAGAAGCGCAATCCGTTCGAGCCGGAGTTTCACCAGGCGGTTCAAGAGACCACCGAAACACTGATGCCCTTTATTCTGCAAAACAGTCAGTATAGGGATGCCTGTATTCTGGAACGGATGACGGAACCGGATCGCGTCATCATCTTTCGCGTCTGCTGGGAAGATGATCAAGGAAACATCCGCACGAACCGCGCGTGGCGAGTGCAGTTCAACAATTCCATCGGTCCTTACAAGGGCGGGCTGAGGTTTCATCCGACGGTCACGCTGTCGGTGCTCAAGTTCCTCGGCTTCGAGCAGGTCTTGAAGAACAGTCTGACCGGACTGCCGATGGGGGGGGCCAAAGGGGGGGCGAACTTCAACCCGAAAGGTAAGAGTGACCGCGAAGTCATGCGGTTTTGTCAGTCACTGATGATTGAGCTGCATCGCCATATCGGCGAGGATACCGACGTGCCGGCCGGCGACATTGGCGTGGGCGCCCGTGAGATTAGTTACATGTTCGGCCAATTCAAACGCCTGGAAAACCGCTTTGTCGGTGTGCTGACCGGAAAAGGGCTGGCCTTCGGGGGCAGCTTGGTCCGCACCGAGGCGACCGGCTATGGTGCCGTTTATTTCATGCAGAACATGCTCGCCCACCGCGGTGAAGGAGTCGAAGGTAAAACGGCCGTCGTGTCAGGCTCGGGCAACGTGGCCTTGTACTGCATCGAAAAGCTGGCGCAGTTGGGAGCCAAAGCGGTCACGGCGTCCGACTCCGGCGGTTTCATCTACGACCCGGACGGCATTCACGCCGAAAAGCTGGAATGGCTGAAGGACCTCAAGGAAGTTCGCCGGGGGAGAATCTCCGAGTATGCCGAACACTTCGGCGTAGAATACCATGAAGGGCAGCGACCGTGGGCAGTTCCCTGCGACCTTGCCTTTCCCTGTGCGACACATAACGAACTGAACGGCGACGACGCTCAAGAACTGCTGAAAAACGGTGTGATCGGCGTTGCCGAAGGGGCGAACATGCCCAGCAGCCTCGAGGCGGTTCACGCCTTCCTCGATGCGAAGATTCTCTTCGGACCGGCCAAAGCGGCCAACGCCGGCGGTGTCGGTGTATCCGGATTGGAGCAGAGTCAGAATTCGCTTCGCATTGCCTGGTCGCACGAGGAGGTCGAAGAACGTTTGAAGAACATTATGAAGGGCATTCACGAACAATGCATGCACTACGCCACCGACGACGACGGCTGGGTCAACTATGTTACTGGAGCCA
>CAUZTK010000205.1:0-7117 GCA_963582395.1 Planctomycetota bacterium
CGACTGGTACCAATTGGCTTACGTGCGGTACCAGACCGGTGACCACAACGCTGCTTGGAGCGATTTGGGAACCGCGCTGCGATTCAACCCTCGTCACCAAGACGCGCTTACCATGGCCAACGTATTACGCCGGCAACAACGCCGGTAGGCATCCGACCGCATGCGAGCGGGTGCAGAGCAACCGCAAAAGGCACGGTCACTGGCAGGCGGCGGGGCCTGGTTCGTGGTACACTGGCGGTGTCACGTTGGACCACGGATTTTTTGAAATCAACCCCGATTTTGAACGAAAATCACTGGAGTCACACCATGAGCAAACTTACCCGCGACAACCGAGACAACCGACAGGTGCAGCAAAACGGAACCGCAAACACCGCAGCCTTGCCGAAACTGGGACGGCGATCATTTCTGGCGGCGGCGGCCGGCGCCGCCACAACGGCGGCTTTCGGCCGGGATTACGGGCCGAACGCACCGCCGGTTCGCTACCCCGATCCGGACATCGTGGTTCTGGACAAGCGGTTTGCAAAATATAAGCTCGGCAACACGCCGATTCAGCGTTTGTATCACAGCCGGCAGATGCTGTGGGCCGAAGGACCCGCCTGGAACGGTGTCGGTCGCTATCTCCTCTGGAGCGACATTCCCAACAACGTCCAGTTGCGCTGGCTGGAAGAGGATGGGCACGTCAGCACGTTTCGGCATCCCTCCGGCAACAGTAACGGCAACACGTTCGACTATCAGGGCCGTCAGATCGCCTGCGAGCACGGCAATCGCCGGGTGGTCCGCTACGAGTACAACGGCAAAATCACCGTGCTGGCCGCCAGTTGGCAGGGCAAGCCGCTCAACGCCCCCAACGACGCCATCGTCCACCCCGACGACGGCGGCATTTGGTTTACCGACCCGGGTTATGGGTCGCTGATGAACTACGAAGGTCACAAGGGCGAACTGTACATCAAAGAGGCCGTGTATCGTATCGACGCCCACACCGGAAAGATGGACAAGATGACCGACGACATCTTCAAGCCGAACGGCTTGTGCTTCTCACCCGATTACAAAAAGCTGTACGTGGCCGATACGGGCGCCTCACATTACGAAGACGCTCCCCGGAACATCAAGGTCTGGGACGTCGTTGACGGCAAACGACTGGCGCAGGGCCGCGAATTTACTTCGATGGAGCTGGGCGGAAAGGCGGGGTTCGCCGACGGCATTCGCGCCGACGTGGACGGCAACGTCTGGGCCAGCGCCGGCTGGGTGGGCGACGGCTACGACGGCGTTCACATCTTCGCGCCCGACGGCGACCGCATCGGTCAAATCAAACTGCCGGAAATTTGCTCGAACGTCTGTTTCGGCGGCAGCAAGCGGAATCGGCTGTTCATGACCGGCAGCCAGTCGCTGTACGCGGTGTATGTGGAGACGCAGGGGGCGCACATCACCTAAGGCGACGGTTGTGCAGCCGCGGGTGCCTGTCCGAGGATATTCATCCGCTGCTTTTTGCCGCATCCGCTCGCCCGTTGCCGTTGAGCGTTTCCAGTGGACCGACGGCAACGGTCGTCAGTTGTCCGATCGGGTAGACGTCGAGCAGATCGCGGATCGATTCGCGAGTGATCAATCGGACGGCTCGAAGATCGTCTTCGACGCTGCGGTACTCTTCGCGGTAGACCCAGTTTCCGCCGAGCGATGAGAGCCGCCCCATCGGCCGTTCGCTGCGAAGCACAATCCGAGAGGCGACTTTGTTCTGTGCCTGTGCGATTTCATCGGCGGTCACGCCGTCGCGGTTGACGGCCTCGTACACGTCGGAGATGCGCTCGATATTCTCGACCGTCGACTCGGGATCACAACTCAGATAGGTCAGCCAGGTCCCGCTGCCGTCGTACTCGTTGTAACCGAGTTCGGCGACCTCGACCACTCCCGGGTCGACCAGTTCCCAATACAGCCGGCTACCCGAGTCGTCTCCCACAATGACCGTCAGCAGCTCGGCCGCGAATCGCAAGTCGTTTCGGGCGGCGGGCGCCGGGGCCATCTGCATCAGGTGCTGCTGCTGACTCCCCTGTTTGGTGACGATCTTGACGGCGCCTTCGGGACGGGCTTCCTCGGTCGGCCGCTCGGTAAGTCCGCCGGGCCAGCCGCCGCACTGCTGCTCGGCGACTTGGAGAAGGTTGGACCATTTAGCATTTCCGGCAACGGCCAGGGTGATATTGCCGGCCAAATAATGTCGATCGTGATAGTGTTTCATTTGCTCTGAGGTCAGTCCGCCGATGCTATCGGTCGTGCCTAGAATGCTCTGGCCCAGCGGATGACCGGCGAAATGCGCCTGCATCGCCTTTTCGTAGGCGGTGAAGGCTGGCTGGTCTTCATACATGCCGATCTCTTCCAGGATCACGTTCTTCTCCATATCAAAGTCTTCCTGGCGGAGCGTCGGATGGATCAGCGTGGAGAGCATCTCGAAGGTGCGCGGCAAATACTCAGGCAGTATGGCCGCGTAAAACAGCGTCACTTCCTCGCTGGTCGAAGCGTTGTAGCGGGCGCCCAACTCATCGAAGATGCGGTTGACGTCGTCGGCCGAGTAATGCTCGTTTCCCTTAAAAGCCATGTGTTCCAGAAAGTGACTGACGCCGGAAACTTCGCCAGTCTCGTCGCGAGAACCGGTCCGCACGAAGTATCCCAGGGCCAGGCTGTGTGCCTGCGGATTCAACTCAGCGATAATCTGCAGGCCGTTGTCCAAGGTGACGTTATGAAAATTCACTAGCGACCTCCAACGGCTGCGGCCCAATGGTGAGAACAGTGAAGTCACGGGCCGGGTATTCGCGGACGTAGCTCAACACCGCCTCGACGGTCAGCGCCTCGACCCGATTGCGAACCTCTTCGAGCGTGGTGACACGGCCCAAATGATACCAGTCTCGGGTGATCGAGGAAGACCGCGAGATCGTCGATTCTTGCTGCATAATGAGCGAGCTCTTCGCACGGGCTTTGCAGCGTTCGAGTTCGTCGTTAGAAAGGTCGCCGTCGGCTTCACCCAGTCTAACCAGTTCGTGCAGCGTCACGTCGAGCGTTTCCTGGGCGCGCTCGGTGGTTGTTCCGGCGTAACCGAGGACTCGGCCCTCGTCCTTCAAACTACTCAAAGAAGCGGAGATGGCGTAACAGAGTCCGCGACGCTCGCGGACTTCGGTGAACAGCCTCGAACTCATCCCGCCGCTGAGGACGCTGACGGCCGCCCAGGCGGCGTAGTAATCAGGATGCCGGTAGGGAACCGCCTCGTAAGCGATGCCGATGTGCGTCTGCGCAGAATCGTGATGAATGTGGTCGTGCTGCTTGCCGCGGGGATCGGCTTCAAACCCGGGCTCAGGCAGACGCTGCCACCCGCCGAACACCTCGCCCACAAGCTCCTTGATTTGATCAAAATCGACGTTTCCCGCAACTCCCAGAATCGACTTATCTGGCCGGAAACAGTGCTCGTAATGGCCGCGGACCTCATCGGCCGTCATGACTTGCAGACATTCCAGCGTGCCCTCCGTGGGCAATCCCCAGGGTGCATCGTAACAGCGACGGCGCAGCTCTAGGAATATCTTCTGTCGCGGTTCATCTTCCAGCGCCTGCAACGACTGCGCGACGCCGGCGCGGGCGGTCTCGAATTGGTCATTCGGCAAATGAGGACGCAGAATGATGTCGCCGTAGATTCGCAACGTCGCCGGCAGATTGTCCGAGAGCGTCGCGCCGGTCAAACCGAGGTGCGCCGAACTGGGACTTTCGTGTCGCTGCACGCCGAGAGAATCGAGCGCTGCCGAAAGCTGCTTTGTGTCGCGATCACCGGCGCCGCGAACGATGAGTTCCGAGAGGACCGTCGCCGTTCCACACCGCCCCGGCGGGTCGTAGATGCTGCCGGCCGGCACCAGAAATGTGAATGCCGCCGACTGCACGTACGACATCGATTCGACGAGCAGGGTCAATCCGTTGTCGTAGACGTGACTGTGAATGTTCTGGTCGATCATACTCGTCCGTGTCACGGGTGCTCAGGCCGACGTCGTAACTAAAAACTGAAAGTAACTTCAGTCGGCATCGGTTTGTACATCGTGCGGCAGAGGCAGAAACCGATTCTGCGGTACAGCTCGACGGCGGGCTTATTTTCGGCGGTCACTTCCAAAAAGCCCCGCCGCAGACCGGCTCGGCGAAAGCCGTGAAGGGCTTGTAGCACTAGTGCCCGGCCGAGTCCCAGACCGCGATGGGCCGAGACCACTCCGACGTTTTGGACCGCCCCCAGTCTACGGTTCTGCGCCAAGCCTTGTATGGTCCCGCAATCGACGGTCGGACCATCACCGCCGGGACAATACGAGACCAGCCAGGTGGCCTCCGGCAGAAACGACTTTTGCCGGGCGATCTCATCCATCAGCCGTTGACAGCCGGAACTAGCTCCCAGGCAGGGAAAGACAAGCGAGTCGATTTCGCCGCGAAAGCTTTCAAATTTGACCGCCGCGTGCCGATCGAGCAGCGACCGGTGCCACGACGTGAAGTGATAGTGTTCGGGCAGCACATGCTGCGAAAGCCGGACGTTCGAGAGGTCGATCTCCATACGAAAGCGTCGGAAGTATGCCATGCCCGTCATCCACGCCGTATAAGTAACGTGATGAGGTTCCTCACCCGAATTGACATAGCGCGTCACCGGGCGGATTCGCCGTTAGGGTATTCTACCACGTGGATACCACCTGTCAATATGCCGCCATCCTTTGGCCGTCAGGAGCTATCGAACTGCGAAGAGAGATTATAGAATCCAGTCTTGCCGGTTCCGAACTCCGAATTTTCACCATGACCGCCATTCACGATTTAACCCGCGCGCTGCAGCGCAACAACACGTCGAAGATTGTCCTGTTCGTTGCGGACGGGCTGGGTGGTTTGCCGATGGCGCCCGGCGGCAAGAGCGAATTAGAGACGGCCGAGACGCCGAATCTCGACGCGCTGGCCCGGCGGGGATCGCTGGGGCTAAGTATCCCCGTGCTGCCGGGCATTACGCCCGGCAGCGGACCGGGACATCTGGGATTGTTCGGGTACGATCCGCTCGAATACCAGATTGGACGGGGCGTGCTGGAGGCGTTGGGTATCGATTTCGAGCTCGGTCCGGATGACGTCGCCATTCGCGGAAATTTCTGCACGGTCGACGACGACGGACGCATCACCGACCGCCGAGCCGGACGCATTGCCAGTGACATCGGCACACGGCTCTGCCAGAAGCTCGACAGGATTGAAATTCCCGAGGTCGAGGTGTTCGTCCGGCCGGTGAAGGAATACCGCCTGGTGATCGTCTTCCGCGCTTCCGGTCTGGGTGGGAACGTCAACGACACCGACCCTCAAAAGACCGGGGTCACTCCGCACGAGCCTCTCGGCAGCGACGAGGATTCACAGAAGACGGCCGAGATCTGCAAGCAGTTTCTATCACGGGCGGCCGAGATCCTTAGAAACGAGGTACCGGCCAACCTGCTAACGATGCGGGGCATCGCCAAGCAGCCCGACATCCCGACCTACCGGGAGGTCTACGGCCTGAAGGCGGCGGCCATTGCCGTTTACCCCATGTATCGCGGACTGGCACGGCTGGTCGGCATGGACGTGCTCGATGCCGGCGCGACACTCGACGATCAGATGAACCGGCTGCAGGCGGTCTGGGACGATTACGATTTCTTTTTCGTCCACTTCAAATACACCGACTCGACCGGAGAAGACGGCGACTTCGACGCCAAGGTGGCCCGCATCCAGGACGTTGACGCCGTCATGCCCCATATCACCGCATTGAATCCTGACGTGCTGATTGTGACCGGCGACCACAGCACGCCGAGCAAAATGTGCTCCCACAGTTGGCATCCGGTGCCGGTGCTGCTGACGGCCGACACCTGCCGCTATGACAATTGCGAGAGCTTCGGCGAAGCACACTGTCATCGGGGCGGGCTGGGACAGTTCGATGCAAAGTACCTGATGCTGCTGGCATTGGCACACGCCGGCCGATTAGAGAAGTTCGGCGCCTAAAAATAACGCTTGCAGCTTAGCAACGGGTGGCGCAGCGTCGCCCCGTTCGAATGGTCAACGGGCTCGGCCTAAAACCTGCGGTGACCGCGATTTTTCAAACCCATAGACCCTCGCCGCGGTGCCCCCCAGGATCTTCGCCCGGTCGTCCACCGAAAGATGACCGAGCAACGAGGCGACCCGTTGGCGGTAGGCGCGGTACGATTCTGGTGTCGCGCTGCCGTTGAACCCGCCGCCGTAAATCATCCGCTCGGCCCCAAAGGCATTTGTCAAAGTTTTGATCACCGGTCCGATGTCGCGGTGCGGATAACGGTTCTGCGGCGGCAGCGACGAGACCTTCATGATTGTGTTCTTCAGCCGAGCCCAACGAACCACGACGGCATGCTCTTTCGGCGTGCCTTGGAATGGCCGGCCCAAGTGATCGATGACGACCGTCGTCTTGGGGAACTCCTTGATGTACGGCTCCAGTGCAGGGGCGTAGCGCGGCTCGAAATGTAGCTGCATGGCCAGACCGAGATCGGTCGCCGTTTTCCACAGGTTTCGGACCAGGTCGGGTTTGCCGAACGGTGGAAGACGCCGGGGCGCATAGGCGTGCAGCCGGGCCGTCATAATGCGGCCGGGATGTTTTTTCACCAGCGGGGCCATCTTGTCGAGGGAGTCGGGCCGGTCGGCGAAAAACAGACACGTCCCTTTCAGGCGGCCTTTGCCGACCTGCAGGCAGTATTCGAGATAGCGATGATCATCTTGATAAGGCTCGGGATGCACCACGACGGCACCATCGACGCCGGCGCCGTCCATGCAATGCAAAAGATGCTGCGGCGTTGCCGGCGGCTGAGGCCGATACGGCGCTCGCGGATGATATGGAAACCGCTTGTCATCGGCCCCGGCAAAACAGTGCAGATGCGTGTCGATAACGGATGGACGCATCTTGGGTGCTGCGCCTGAGACATCAGTCGCTGGCAGAACACCCGTTGCTGCCAACGAGGAGATTGCAGCGGTTTGCAAGAATTCTCGTCGAGATGTCTGTCGCAGCATTGTAGCCTTACTTGAGTTTAGCCAGTTTTTCGGCCGCTTCGACTCGGGCTTTTTTCAGGACACTTTCGAGCGTCACCGGTTGGCC
>CAUZTK010000206.1:0-7103 GCA_963582395.1 Planctomycetota bacterium
CGAAAATAGGGAATTTGACGGAAAATTCACCAGTTTTTTAGTGGGCGACGCGACGTTTGTTGAGTTGTCGTTTTCACTGTTTCCTGGTAGAATCGGCAGTGGTCTTTTGAGACGGAATTTTCACTCGTTTTGAAGTGAAGGCGGGGCATGGATCTCGCTGTGCTGTTGGTTTGTCGGCGGCAACGAAAACGTTCTCGTCTGTAACAACCGCAACCTGGGCTGGGCGCGAATGGATGGGGCGTCAAGAGTTAGGGGGCGAGGGCGTTTGGACGGCCGATTTCTCCGTGCGGTGAAGCATCTGGAGTTCGATTTCCGGACTCGAAGCAGGGTAAACGGAGTGACCCGAAACAGGTGACACGTGGCCCGGTTTTCGGTTCCCATCAGGAACGATGGCGTCATCCGCACGTCCCTTTGCCGTGACCACAGCCGAGTTTGAGGATTGCCGAGTTGAGCCGCCTGTTTGCGGCTTGCCATCGTCAGTCCGAGGCGGTTGATTTCCGCACAGATGACAGTGCCCGGCCGGTTTTGTCCGAACGGACTGTGAGAGTCTTGGTGTTAAGGAGACATTCGTGTTAAGGAGACTCCGTCTTGTCGAACGGTAACAGCAGCGGAGACCCGGTCGAACAGCCTGTCGTCCAGGAGAAGATCGAACGGCTCGACATTCAGGATGAGATGCGTAACAGCTATCTCACCTACGCCATGAGCGTGATTGTCAGCCGGGCGCTGCCCGACGTTCGCGACGGTTTGAAACCGTCACAGCGGCGGATTCTCGTCGCCATGAACGATTTGAACCTGGGGCCCGCCACCGCCCGTATCAAATGCGCCAAGATCACCGGCGACGCGAGCGGCAACTATCACCCGCACGGCAGTGAGGGCATGTACCCGACACTGGTCCGCATGGCCCAGAACTGGGTCATGCGGGACGTACTCATCGACAAGCAGGGGAACTTCGGTTCGCTGGCCGGCCTACCGCCGGCCGCGCAGCGGTACACCGAGGCCCGCCTGTCGGCCATCGCGTCGGAGATGATGGAAGACATCAAGCGCGATACCGTCGACTTCATTCCCACCTATGACCAGCGGATGACCGAACCGGTCGTGCTCCCCTCGAAGTTTCCGAACTTGCTGGTCAACGGGTCGAACGGCATCGCGGTCGGCATGGCAACCAGCATTCCACCGCACAACCTCAACGAAGTCTGCAGTGCCGTCATTATGCTGGTCGACAATCCCGATGCCACGGTCGACGAAATTATGGAGGTCTTACCCGGCCCCGATTTTCCAACCGGCGGAATCATCTGCGGCGGCAGCGGCATCCGCCAAGGGTACATCACTGGCCGCTCGACCATCACGCTGCGGGCCCGCACTCACTTCGAGATGGAAAAGAACAACGACGTCATCGTCGTGACTGAAATCCCCTATCTCGAAACGCGCGACCGCATCCGCGAAAAACTGGAATTGCTGGTTCGCGAAGACCGCGTGAAGGGCATCTCCCGCGTCGTGGACCTGACGGATCGAAAAGTCCCGTCGTGGCAGGTGCGGCTGCACATTGTGCTCAAACGCGATGCCGATCGGGATGTCGTGCTGCATCAGTTGTTCCGGTTTTCGTCGCTGCAGTCTACTGTCAGCGTGATGCTCTTGGCGCTGGTCGGCAATCGGCCGCAAACGCTGTCCGTCAAAAGGTTGTTGCAGGAATTTATCCGGCATCGGGGCGAGGTGATCCGCAGGCGGACGGAGTTCCTGCTTTCCGAGGCCCGCAAGCGGAAACACACCGTCGAAGGTCTGCTGATCGCACAGATCGACATCGACCAGATCATCGCCACCATCCGCAGCGCCGCCAGCCGGACCGAGGCCCGCGAGCGGCTGCGGCAGATCGATGTTCCCATCGAATTGATCGCGCGGGCGCTGGGTGAATATGGCTTTCAGGCCTTCCAGCAGGAGCACGGGGTCACGGACAATCATCGGCTCTCGTCGCGGCAGGCCGAAGCGATTGTCTCGATGCAGCTCGGGTCATTGGCCAATCTAGAGCGTGAACAGCTCAGCGAAGAGTTTCGTAAGCTGCTGGACGACATTGCCGGGTACCTGAAGCTGCTTTCCGACGAAGTCAACATCCTCGCCCTCATCCGCGACAACATGCAAGGGCTGATCAAGAAATACGGCGACGAACGGCGCACCGCTATCGAGCAGCAGGAAATCGGCGACGTCAATCAGGACGATCTGGTCACCGAAGAGACGATGGTGGTCACGCTTTCACAGCGTGGATACATCAAACGGACCTCGCTGACTGTCTACCAGGCACAGAATCGGGGTGGCAAGGGAATCAAGGGCGCCAAAACCGACGAGGAGGATCCGATTGAGCACGTTTTTGTCGCCAGCACCCACGCCTACCTGTTGTTCTTCACCGATCGTGGAAAGGTCTACTGGCGCAAGGTCTACAATTTACCGCTGCAAGGCCGGACGGCGAAAGGCCGGGCGCTGATCAACCTACTGTCGCTCGATGAAGGTGAAAGGGTCTCGAATTGCCTGGCGGTCCGTGAATTCAGTGACAACGAGTTCATGATCATGGCCACCCGCAACGGCATCGTCAAAAAGACGGTGCTCTCGGCATACGGCCGTCCGCTCAAAGGAGGGCTGATTGCCATCAACCTCGACGATGGCGATGAATTGATCGACGTCCACCGCGTCTCGGTCGACGACGACGTTGTGCTGGCAACACGCAACGGCATGTCGATTCGGTTCTCGCACAAAGATGCCCGCAGCACGGGCCGCGCAACCCGCGGCGTCAAGGGTATCGCCCTTGCCGATGACGACCTCGTGGTGGGCATGGTGGTTGCCGACCCCGAAATGTCGCTGTTGACCGGCTGCGAAAACGGGCACGGCAAACGGACGCCGTTCGGCCGCGGCGAGACCGGCCCGGACGAATTAAAAGTCACAAACGGCGAGGAGCCGTCCGACCTCGAAACCGGCACGGCAGAGAACGGTTCGCGCTATACCGGCAACATGCGGTACCGTCGGCAAAGGCGGGGCGGCAAGGGGCTGCGAGACATTCGCATCACCATCCGTAACGGCAAGGTCATCGACGTGCTGGCGGTCCGGGACAACGACGAAGTCCTGATGGTCACTGCGGGGGGCAAAATCCAACGAGTGCGGGCTGCCGATATCAGGCAGGTCGGGCGAAACACACAAGGTGTTCGTATTATCCGTCTTGACGAGGGCGATACGTTGGTTTCAATGGCCCGAATCCCCGGCGAAATCCTCGAAAACGAGGAAGGGGGAAGTAAGGATGAAGGTTGAAGGATATTCTCACAACCGACAACGGACCACTGACAACTGACAATTGTGATTTTTTCCATGAAACGCATTCTCGTCACCGGCGGCTGTGGGTTTATTGGTTCCAATTTTATTCGGGACCAACTCCAAAACTATCCCGATCAGGCGATCGTTAACGTCGACAAACTCACTTATGCCGGCAATCTGGCAAATCTTGCCGACCTTGAAAACGATCCGCGCTACAGTTTTCGGCAGGGGGACATCGGCAATCGAGAGTTTGTCGAATCGGTTCTCACCGCCCAGCCGTTCGACGCCGTCGTCAACTTTGCCGCCGAAAGTCACGTCGACCGCAGCATTCTCGATTCCGGTCCGTTCCTGCAAGCGAATGTCATGGGGACGCAGGTGTTGATGGATGCCTGCCGGTCCGCTGACGTTACCCGCTACGTGCAGATTTCAACCGATGAAGTTTACGGCAGTCTGGGGGCCGAGGGCCAGTTTACGGAACAGACCCCGCTGGCTCCGAACAGCCCGTATTCCGCGTCGAAGGCGGCAGCCGACCTGCTGGTTCGCAGCTACTATCACACGTTCGACTTCCCCGCTGTCATCACCCGTTGTTCGAACAATTACGGCCCGTACCAGTTTCCCGAGAAGCTGATCCCCCTGTTCATCTCGAACGCGCTGGGCGACCTCCCGCTTCCTATTTACGGTCAAGGGAAGAACGTTCGCGACTGGATTCACGTTTGCGACCATTGTCGAGGCATTGACGCAGCCATGCGCCGCGGCCGGGTGGGCGAAGTGTACAATTTCGGCGGCGACAGCGAACTTCGGAACATCGACCTCACCCACATGTTGTTGGAACTGCTCGAAAAGCCGCAAAGTCTGATCCATTTTGTGGATGACCGTCCCGGACACGACCTGCGCTACGCCATCGACTACAGCAAGGCCGCAAGCGAACTCGGCTGGAGACAGCAGATTGAATTCCGCAGCGGGCTCGAGGAGACGATCCGCTGGTATCGCGAGCAAAGCGAGTGGATCGAGAGCATCACATCGGGCGAATACCGCAAGTACTATGAGAGGCAGTATGGCCGCCGGCTCCGGCTAGGGTCTTGATCTGCCGGAGCCTCGTCTCTTCGCGAATCCCCCTTCCCAAAGCCTTCGGCTGTCGAGAGACTAGGAAAGTAGTGAGACCAGCAAAACAGAGGTCCGGCGCGTCTCCCTAGTTTGGGGCTCAAAGAAAGACACTCGAATGAAAATCGTCATGATCGGAACCGGCTACGTGGGGCTGGTGACGGGGACCTGCTTCGCCGAAAGCGGCAATGATGTGATCTGCGTTGATATCGACCAGGAGAAAATCGAACAACTTCGTCGCGGAGAAATCCCGATTTATGAACCGGGCTTGAGCGAACTCGTCCGGCGTAACGCGAAGGCGGGCCGACTTCGATTTACCAACGACTACGCCGCAGCCGTTCCCACCGCCCACTGCGTATTTATTTCCGTCGGCACTCCCCAGGGAGACGACGGTTCGGCGGATTTACAGGGGATTTGGTCGGTGGTGGAATCGCTCGTCCCGCATCTTGCCAAGGACGCGATTGTCGTCACCAAAAGCACCGTTCCAGTGGGGACGAATCGCCAAGTCGCCCAAAAGCTCCGCGAGTTAACGGGCCGCGACGTCGATGTCGCCTCCAATCCGGAATTTCTCAAGGAAGGGGCCGCTATCGACGACTTTACCATGCCGGACCGGGTTGTCGTCGGTGTCACCCGGCCGGATGTTGCCGAAAGACTGCTGGAACTCTACCAGCCGTTTCTGCGGACCGAGCATCCATTTTTGTCGATGGGGCTGGAAAGCGCAGAGATGACCAAATACGTCGCCAACAGTCTGCTGGCAACCAAGATCAGCTTCATCAACGAGATGGCCAATCTCTGCGAACGGGTCGGTGCTGATGTGAACGACGTCCGCCGTGGCATCGGCCACGATCAACGAATTGGATTTGCCTTTTTGTTTCCGGGCGTCGGTTATGGCGGGTCCTGTTTCCCCAAGGACGTTCGGGCGCTGATGATGGTCGCAGAGTCGAGCGGAATGCATTCGCGCATCCTCACCGCCGTCGATGCAGTCAATGACGCCCAGAAGGAAGTGCTATTCACCAAACTCAAACAACATTTCGACGGCGACTTTTCCGGACGAACGATTGCTATTTGGGGACTCTCGTTCAAACCGCGGACCGACGACGTTCGCGAAGCGCCTTCGCTGGTCCTGATCGATCAGTTGCTCGAGGCCGGCGCGACCATTCGAGTACACGACCCGGTTGCCATCGAGAACGTTCGCAGCATATATGGCGAGCGATTGACCTACTGCGACCATCATTACGAAACGCTCGACCGGGCCGACGCGCTGGCGGTTGTCACCGAATGGAACGAATTTCGCAACCCGGACTTCGACTACATGTTGCACAAGATGAAACATCCGGTCATCTTCGACGGCCGCAACCTATACGATCCGCGAAAGATGCGCGACACCGGATTCTACTATTCCGGCATCGGGCTGCACTCCGATGCCGGAATAGTAGAACTCGGTAGCGATTGCGCTGAGTGATGCATCAAATTTAGATTGACGCTGCACGAGACGTCAATCGTTCCGAAACAGGCCAACCGGTCGGAGCAGCCTGACGATAGACGGTTTTCAGGCACTCCCCGATGCTACGTTCCGCTGTTTCATCAGTGCTCACCGGCTGTTGTGCGGTGATCCTCGGTCGTTGTGCTCAAGAACCACTTTGCAGCGGCTACGCTATAGATGTCAGGCATAAAACGTGTTGTTAGACTGGAAAGAGGCAGACCGACAACGAAGGCGCCAAAACAGTTGTTGAAACGTCTGCATGATTTGTCGATGATCGAACGTGAGACGTCATGGACTCACAACCAAACTCGAGCACTCGGAACAAAGGGAATTTCAGTGGTTCCAAATTTCCAGTTCTACGCGGGACCAGATCCCAGGGATTTCCGAAAATCTCTGGGGTCTTTCCAGCGAATTTGGAACGACTGAATTGGGTTGGTAGGACTCGTTTCTCGCCCGGACATGGCTCAAGGATTTCACTTGTTATGCCGTTGGTCAACGACCGGCGCGACAAACAGCAGGCCCGTCATTTGAAGCGCGATGGGCCGCATGAGTAAGCACGGAGACCGAACCGTAGGTCCTCAATGCACGGCAGCCAAATTCGCGGACGGCTTGAGTGGTGGTGCCGATTTATGAAGAAGATCCAGTGGCTCATTGCCTGTCCGAAATGTCAGAAGAAGCTGAAAATTGAAGACCATTCCCTGCTGGGGCGACGTGGTCAGTGTCCGAACTGCGGGCATAAATTCCCGTTGGAAATCTCCAAGTCGTCTGGCTTCGCGCCCAAGCCTTCCCGGGATGTCGATTTAGAGACGAAACTTGCGGATGATACGCAGAAGAATAGCTCCTCCGCCGACAAGCCTCGCAAGCCGAGGCATTGAGAACGTGTTTTAAAAATCGAAATTGTCGGGCTGCAAGGGCAATTCGGAGTTGTCTTGATGCTGGTTTTTCCGAAAAAATGAGTACTCGCCCCTCACCGAATTGGGCTTGAAGTCGAGGCGACGGTAATTTTAAAACACGTTCTCATATAACAGTGAGTCGCAAATGTCCACATTTTAGGTTATGGGAAGGCATAACGGCTCTGTTCTACTCGGGTTCTACTACTGGTGGCCGGACAAACTTCGTTTCGAGCAGCTCAAGTCGATCGAATCGTCAACGCTCGTGATTCAGGGTGAACGCGACCCGTTTGGCAACATCGGCGAGGTTGCCGGCTATCCGTTGTCATCCCAGATCC
>CAUZTK010000207.1:0-7088 GCA_963582395.1 Planctomycetota bacterium
CCTTCGCGAATTTCCCGGTGCCGAAAAACGTCGGCTTGTATTGGCCGACGTACTCGACGTTGCTCTTCTCAGCGATGCGATCTTCCAGCCCCAGGCCCCAATAGCAGGCGTTGACGAGCAGGCGGCGCAGGCCAGCGCTTTCGAGATCGACCGATGCGCCCATCGTGGTGCAGATGACCCGCGCGGTCTTTCCCGACTCGCCGCTATAATTCTTGAGCCAGACCAGCGGCATCATCGGATCGTTTTGACGACCTTCAACCGGCTGGGCAGTCGGCTTCATTCCGTCGAGCACCTGCCCGTGAACGAGTACTCGGACATCGCCTGTCAAACTTCCAACGCCGTAGACGTCGGTCGGCCCCCAGATGTCATCGACGCCGCGAAGAATGGAATGATCTTTCAGCTTCTCGTTGATGATGCCGCGAGTGCTTTCACGGCCGTGCCGGCCGTGATGGTTCAGCCACGTCTCACCCAACACCTGCCGGCCGAACCCGCCGGGCCACTGTTGGCTGCGGAAGTCGTATTTGGCGTAGCGGCTGTTTTTGTTCCGCCGATAGTTGAAGGCATGCGTGGCCGTTCTTAGTCCCAGAATCGGCTTGCCGGAATTGACAAAACGGTCGATGTGCTGCATCTGCTCGTCCGGCAGTTCGCGAAAGCGAGTGGCAATCACCAGCATGTCGGCCGTCGCCAAATTCTCCAGGCCGGGGATGTTCGTCCGGTTATTGGGGTCGATTGTTCCGTCACCGGGGTTGATGGCGAACAGCACCGTGCACTGGAACCCATGGCGGACGGCCAAGATTTTCCCGAGCATCGTCAGCGCTTCTTCCGAGCGGTATTCCTCATCGCCCGAGACCAGAACGATCTGTTTTCCCCGGCCGGGGCCGCTCTGGCCCTCGTAAACGACCCAGGGATCGTCAGCAACCAGCCGACCCCCCGACGGCAACACCATGGCTGACATCGACAGCACCCAAAGTTTCAGAGCACGTTTGATCATATCCATGGTTCGACTCGTTTTGCTTGGAATGAACACAGTGGCTGCAATTCTGTTTCATCCAGCATAGACGCTCGATCGGCAGATGGCAAAAGACAGACGGCCAGCGGCAGGGCTGGTTTGCTGTTCGGCTAGCGACTGCGCCTGTCGAACCGGGAGAAATCACGCGAAATCAAGGTCGCTGACTTCTTTCTGCACCTCAGGTTCAAGTATAGTCAGGGTGTAATCGGCAGGGTGATCTGCGACTGTTTTTTACAGGAGATGGTGTGATGTCGAAGTCGATCGATCGGCGGCAGTTTCTAGGGCAGACGACTGCCAGCGGAGCGGCGGTGGGGTTGACGATGACCGGCGCGGGCGCACTGGCAGCGCGATCGGCGAGTCAGACGGTTGTCGTGGGCGTGATGGGCATGAGCCGCGGACGCAGCCTGGCGTTGACATTTGCGAAACAACCGGGGGTCGAGGTCAAGTATGTCTGCGACGTAGACGCTGCCCGGGCTGCTCGTGCGGTAGATTCCGTGGCGGCGGTTCGTGGCAAGAAACCGCAGGCGATCGCTGATTTCCGCCGCATTCTCGACGATACGGACATCGACGCGCTGGTCTGTGCGGCCCCGAATCACTGGCACGGTCCGGCGACGATTCTCGGCTGCAGCGCCGGAAAGAATGTGTACGTCGAAAAGCCGTGCTGTCACAATCCTCGTGAAGGCGAGCTGATGATCGAAGCAGCCCGCAAATACAAACGTGCCGTTCAGATGGGCACGCAGCGTCGCAGCGCGCCCGGCACCGTCGAGGCGATGCAGTTGCTTCATGGCGGTGCTATCGGACGTTTGTCTTTAGCCCGCGCCTGGTACAACAGCGCCCGTGGTTCGATTGGGACAGGCAAGCCGGACTCCGTTCCAGACAACCTCGATTACGAGCTTTGGCAGGGACCGGCCCCGCGGCGATCGTACATGGATAATCGCGTACACTACAATTGGCACTGGTTCTGGCACTGGGGTAACGGCGAACTGGGCAACAACGGCGTGCACTCGCTCGATCTGTGTCGTTGGGGCATGCAAGTCGATTTTCCGAGCCGCGTGACTTCTTCGGGTGGTCGATACCGGTTTCAGGACGATCAGCAGACGCCCGATACGCATGCCGTCTGTTTCGAGTTCGAAGGTCGCAAGCAGATTACATGGGAGGGTCTGAGCTGCCACCGTCACAGCAGCGGCTTCGTGACCTTTTACGGAGAAAACGGCGCGCTGGAGCTTATGAGCAACGGGAGCTATCGGATTTACGATTCGCGCGACAAACTCGTCAAGCAAGGATCCGGCAGCACAGTCGGTGACAACGAGCACGTCGACAACTTCCTCTCGGCCATTCGCAACGACAAACCGCTTAGCCTGAACGCCGAGATCGAAAAGGGTCACAAAAGCACGCTGCTGTGCCATTTGGGCAACATCGCTCAGCGAACCGGACGAACACTGAACTGCGACCCCCAAAACGGTTACATCCTGGACGACAAACAGGCGATGCATCTTTGGGGCCGCGAATACGAGAAAGGCTGGGAACCGCAGGTCTAAAGCATCGGCGAGGGCGTAATCCGCCGGGACCGTGCGGTTGTCCCGGCAAGTTCGTCCAACGGTCCGCTCCAATCAGGACCGGGGACACACAGAACCGGTCTGCATCCGCATTCATTTCAGAACAAACGTTTCCGAGAATCGTCTTTGCCGGACGGGAGTCCCTGTGCCCCCTTTTTCGTTCGACTGCGCCGGCCGGCCGGTGTTCCAGCCGGCTGCTTGATCGTCGCTGTGGCATCGAACGGCTCGGTCAGCGGGTTCCCCTCGGCATCGGTACCGGTCAGGATTTCGATTTTCTGCTCGGCTTCTTCAAGCACGCGGTAACAGCCGCGCAGCAGCGCAATCCCCGTCTCAAACCGCCTCATCGACTCTTCCAGTCCCAGGTTCCCCTCCTCCAGCTCATCGACGATCTGCTGCAGCTCGTCGAGAGATTCCTCGAAAGAATGCTGCGTGCCCGGGTTTTGGTCGTCGAGTTTCGACGGTTTCAATTTGGCCATTGAGGTCACCGAGGATTCAATGTTCGGGATGCGAGTGATTCTTACCTGCCTCGGACCAGGCGCGCAGCGCGTTCGCCTCAGGTTCGGTCGATTGAATCCGACTGTTGACGAGGCCGCGTGCCAACAGCGTCGAAATCTCTTCGCCCACATGAAGCTCGTTGGCGTTGCGGACGATTTCTCCGGTGGCCCTCCGGCGTGTCACCGAATAGCCCCTTTGAAGGACCCGCAGCGGACTGAGTGCTTCGAGGCTCGCGGCCAAGCCGGTGGCGCGGTCCCGGTCGGATTCGATGCGGCGCACGACCGCCCGTTTGAGGAGTTCGGCGAACTCGTCGATGCGGGCGGTCAAATCGTGAATCCGATTCAGGGGCCGGGTGAAGACACGACGAGTTGCCAGTGCCTCGAGTCTGATTCGTGACCCGTGGGCCTGTTCCCGCAGCGCGGAGCGGAGCCGGCCTTGCAAGCGTTTCAGTTCATTTGTGATTTCCTCGCAATTGGGAACGACGATTTCACCGGCTTCGCTGGGTGTGAGTGCCCGGCGATCGGCAACCAAATCGGCAATGCTGACGTCGATTTCGTGCCCGACCGCACTGATGACGGGAACCTGGCAGTCAAAGATCGCCCGGGCCACGATTTCTTCGTTGAACGCCCACAGGTCTTCCAAGCTGCCTCCACCGCGACCGGTGATCGCTACATCCACACCCGGAAACAGGTGAACCATCCGCAGGGCCGCGGCGATTTCTTCGGCTGCGCCTTCACCTTGAACCGCCACGGGCAGAATGACAATGTCGGCCGCTGGCCAGCGGCGCGTGATGACCTGCAACATGTCGCGAACAGCGGCGCTAGCGGGACTGGTCACGAGCGCAATCCGCCGCGAAAACCGAGGTAGCGGCCGCTTTCGTTCCGCATCGAACAGGCCGGAGGCGGCCAGTTTTTCCTGGAGCTGACGAAACGCCAGCTCCAACTCACCAATCCCCTGGGGGATCAACTGTTCGACGATGAGCTGGTAACTGCCCCGCGCCTCGTAAACCTCGAGGGGACCGGCGGCGATGACCTCCAGACCGTCGTGAATCTCAAATTTCAGCCGCGACGCGCGGCTGCGCCACATCACGGCTCGCAATTGGGCCGCGTCGTCCTTCAATGTCAAATAAAGATGACCCGAGGCGGCCCGCGTGAAATTGGAAACTTCGCCGACGACCCACACCAGCGGAAAATTCTCCTCGACCAGGTCTTTGACCTGCCGCGTGAGATCCGAAACAGTCAGCGTCTGGATGTCAGTCATCCCAAGGCCACCTGTTGCAGGTACCGAACGGCTCGAGCCGCATCGTTTGCCGGGTTGGATCCCTGGGTCCGGTCGACGGTCAGCCACCCCTGATAGTCGGCTTCGTCAAGCAGTGCCAAGAACTCGTCCCAGACCACTTCCCCGCGACCAACGGGAACTTCGAGTCCGCTGCCCTCTACGTCGCAAACTGCGTCGCGCACCTGCACATGGGTTAGAAACTCGTGCAATGTTCGAATGGCCGCGATCGGATCGTGACCCGACGTCACGAAAGTCGCCGGGTCGAGATTCACACCGATCGGCCCTTCACTGACGGTGGCGAAAAGCCGGGCCAACTCTTCCGGAGACTCTCGCGTCGGCGTAATGGCTATGGTCACACCGGTACGATTTCCGAATCGGGCCAGCTCGTTCAAGACGTTGCACAAGACTGTGGACTCTTCGGAGTCGGGATCGTCTGGAACAGGGCCCACGCGCAGCGTCAAAACTCGCGCATTCAGCCGGTAGGCCAACTGCATCGCGGCCTGTGTCGCCTGCAACCGCTCCTCCAGCCGCTCCGGTTCGCAAAACCGGCTCCGGGTCGGAAAATTCAGCGAGGCAACAGACAGCCCCAATTCCTCCAACTGATGCACAAAATGACGTCTACCAGTTTCGCTCAATTCCGACGGTTTTAATTCGTACCGCGCGTCGATTTGAACTCCAGTGGCGCCGGTCTTGGCGGCAGACTGCAGCGAATCTTTCAACGGTTGTTGGAAGCAGCGCAGTGCAATGGCGATACGTAGCGGCAGCATCGGTTTCTCTAGTGCTTTGTCAAATCTAAAATGACGGGTTTGTTCGGGAGGGCGAAGCTCCCGCTGAGCCGTGGATATCACTGATCCGGCGGCTCGGCAGGAGCCTCACCCTCCCTGAATCTGTGGCCGTGCCGAGTATAGGCCGCATTCCAACCCCTGAAACATCCACCAACCGCCTCTCGAGTCCAATCGGCACAGGTACGATCTTCCGCTCCATCCTTAAAGCAGCGACATCCGTCTCGAACCGATCACCAGCTACGACCGGTTCAGATCGTGCGACCGCCATTGGCTTCGAGCGGTGCTCCTTCCGCAGACGATCATGGAGTATATCGAATTGATCCGAAAAACGGTTTCCAATCTGTAGGATTACCGGGGGGGGAAGTCCATCAATCGAACGGTAAGTCCATGATATCTTCGATGGCAACTGCCTGCTACCTCGCCGCGGCCACCCTTGTTTCGGGGCCACCCGAATACGATCCGTTTTCGGGTGCGGTCGAGGTTCTGCGTTACACGTTTGACGATAAAAATGAGCTGGAGTTACTGCCGGAATCGTGGCAGTCTCTTGACTGGACGCGACGCAAAGGTCGTGCATTTTCGACCTATATTTCGACCGGGATCGATCAGAAACGATGTTACAATAACCCTTACAGCCTTCGTTTCCAGGTCAACGGCGGTCAAGCCATCAATTACTCGCCGACGGTCCGGATTGACGCTCTGCACTCGTACATCTTTCGCGGGTTCATTCTCACACAGCTTCTGGAGCATGACGCAGCCCTGTTGTCGGTGTCGTTTCTGAATCACAAGCGGCAGCGTGTCCAGCGGTTTTTGACCCGTCCGGTCAGTGGCACGTATCGAGATTGGGTGGAAGTCCGCATCGGTCCTATCGCACCGCGGGAAGACGTGCGGTTCGTCGTAGTCGGCTGTCACCTGACACACGATAAAAAAATGGACATTCGCGGCAGCGTGTGGTTCGACGATCTGTTTCTGGGCAAACTTCCTCAGCTATTGCTGGAGAGCAACTTCCACACCCACTTCAAGGAGCGATTTACTGAAATCCAAATCTTCTCCAGCGTGAGCGGTCTCGACATGAGTTTCCTGTTCAACGTCACTATGGAGGGCGAGACCAAGTTCGTCGAATCGCTAGACAATGAGGTCATTCCCGACGCCTTAAAATGGGCGTTTACCGACAACAGCCGGCCGCTCTCGGATCAGGCGGTCGTACAGCCCCAAAAAGCCAAAGCCGGTCGTTGGCTGATCTCTGACGGGTCGCACAACTCTCTATTGATACTCAAGGATGACAAAACGTTGGATGTTTTTCACCCAGACAGTTCCTACGATCTTCAGCTGTCGATGCTGGACAATTTTGAACGTATGATCATTAAAAATACGTTCCAACTGGATGCAAACGACCCGCAGCCGGGCCGGATGCCCGAAAATGAACCGGCCAAACACAAGCCGAAAATGTGGCAACTCAATCCACAAGAGTACGGCTATTACAAGATCCGCTCGAGACTGGTCAGGGATGGTGTTGTGATCATTGATAAACACACCTCGTTTGCGGTGATGGATCTTGTCGACCGTACGCCTCGTGGCGAATTTGGCTGGTCGATCGCCCGTCACGTCGACACCATGACCGCGAAGGATTTGGTCGAGGTCGCCTAACAGGCGGGGATCAACTGGGTCAAACATCCGGTTTGGCAATCGGTGTATGCCGAAAGTCCGCGCCAGGCGGCAAAAGTCGACGAGATTTTCGAACGCCTCGTTCACCGCGGAATCACGCCGGTCGGACTGCTGAGCGACCCACCTGCGGAAATCCGCAACCAGTTTGCCCGTGACTGGATCGGCGTGAGCGAAATCTTCACCTTGCCTCGCAGTTTCTGGTCGTCGGCGCTGGAGCCAATCACTGCCCGCTATTCATCCAGAGTGCGGCATTGGCAGTTGGGCGGCGAGACCGACGTCAACTTTGTGGGGATGAAGGCGCTT
>CAUZTK010000208.1:0-7071 GCA_963582395.1 Planctomycetota bacterium
CGTTGAAGGTCCCGACGACTCGCCAGCCGCTTGCTAGAAAGGTTGGACGGCAGGCTGAGTTCGGGCAGCTTGAAATTGGGGTCGTTGGGGTCTTCGGTAATCAACAGCGGGTCGTGTGCCTTGCCGAGAAAACTGGCGTGCTGCCCCGGGGTGATCGAACCGTCGCGGATGACGTGCGGATAGGAGACGGTCGTCGGCATACCGCTCTTGACCGGGGCCACCCGATCGACCACCGATCCGTAGGCCGGAAAAAGGTCGGGCAGATCGCGCAATCGCTGGTCGTCCAGCGACGGGGCGACTCCCGTCAGCGCGTGATAACCGGCCGAGTTGTGGTTCTTCATCGTATGATGGACCGAGCGGATTAGTGCGACCTTGTCCATCACCTTGGCCGTCTCCGGCAGATGTTCGCAGATGCGTAAATCGGGAACGGCGGTTTCAATCTGTTGGAAAGGACTCCGCACGCCGCTTGGGGCCAAAGGTTTCATGTCAAATGTGTCGATGTGGCTGGGGCCGCCGAACTGGAACAAAAAAATGACCGACTTCGCCCGCCGTTTAGGCGCGTTTTCATTTTGGGCCCGATCGGCGGCGAGTAGCTTCGGCATCGTCAGCCCCAACAATCCCAAGCCGCCGGCGCGGAGCACATCGCGGCGAAACAGTTGTGTATTGAACAAGTCACAACAGTTTGTTGATCGGAACTTGGACTTCATAAGTGTTTCCCTCTCGCGCTGCGAATCGCGCCGACACCACCCAATGTATGATAACAACGGGGGCACGTGCTTCGGAATCAAGAGAACCTTGATCCGGATCCGCTCGGCATGCCGGACGCTGGCCGGCGGCTCAACTTTCGCACGGCCGGTTACTGGTCCAAGTCCGGCGGCGGAGGAATGCATTCGACTCGCGGCGAAGCAGATGGTTTCGACTTTGCTCCACCACCCTCTTTTGCCGGGGGAACCGCGGGCAACGATTTGTCAGGCAGCGACTGCTTGCTCCCGGCCGGCTTTTCCGCTGGTTCGGACGTCGTCACCGGAACCGGATCTGGGGCCGTCATCGTCGGCAACAGCGGCAGCACCGTCTCACCGACGTCAATCGCGGTCATACGAAACGAACCACTGCGCCGGACAAGAGAAGCAAGGGGCACGTTTTTCGCAGCCGCTGCTCCCGATGCAGTTATGGTCAACTGATCGGGAATGGGCGGACTGTACTGAAAATGCACGCGGATGCGGGGTGCGTCGGGATACCTAAGCGTCAAGGTTGCCGGCGGAAGCTGTGAACTCGGCTTCAGAGGGCTGCCCGACTCCAGAATCCGGCGGAAGCGAATTTCGTAGCGGTCGCGGAAGGAGCGCCGGTCGGGCCGGTTGAAAGTCTGTCCGTCCGCTTGCAGAGAAATCTGGGCCGCCGACAATTGCCAACCGGGAGCCGAAACGAAAACGAGATCATCCCGGCCGAAGCGTAGATCGGGATAGCCGAACATCGATGACCGCAGGTATTCAATCAACGATTTCGGCAGTTCGTCGGAGGCGAGCAGTCGGGCCGATCGCAGCAAAACCGGCACCGGGACGGACCGCGTGACTTCCAGGTCAGAGAGGCGTTCGAACATTCTCTTTTTGTTCTTGGCTTGGGCGTACAGCAACAACAGCGCACTCAGACTTTGTTGGTGTTCGAGGTCGACGTCGAGGTTTCTCAGCAGAGCATCTTCGGCCTCGTCGAAGTGTTTGTGCTGCCCGAGCACCTGCGCGCACATCAGGTTGACTTCCCAGACGTCGGTCGAGAGACGGAGCGATTTTCGGGCGGTCTTGTCAGCATCGGGCTGCTGCAGGTAGTGTTGGATGACGGCCCGGTTGGCCAGCCCGGCGGCCAGCATGTCATCTTTGCGGAAGTGGCCGGCACCGAGTTCCTCGAGTTTCTCGTACGTTCCGGCGGCGGCAAAAAGCTGCCCCAGTTGCTGCTGCGTCCGAGCCACGTAGTACCAGTACGGGGGGTAGCACTCCATAAAGTTTTTCATTCGCCGCAGCACCCGCAGCCGGACTTCGAGATCGGGTTCGCGCAGGGCCGTTTCCAGCCGGTCCAGGTCGCTGTTGCGGACCAGCCAGCGGTCGCGAATGTTCCGTTTGCGGGTGAGTTTCCAGAAGGTGTCAAGAAACTGTGCTGACTTGCCGGTCAGCGCAGCGAGACGATCGTTTTCCAGCCGCATCGTGTCGAGTTCCGTGTGCCAGCCGATCGCTCGAAAATCCCACCAGCTATTGGCGCCGGTTCGGACGACGGCGGCATATCGCGCGGTGGCAAGCTGTGCCGTCAGATCGAGTGCCGCCAAGCTCAACTGCTGGTAGAACACCCGCCGATGACGCTCTCGGATCGCCTTGCGCTCCTTTTCCGCAATCTGGACACCGCTAATCTCCTCGAGCACGGCCGTATAGAGCTTGATCACCTCTTCGTCGGCAATTCCGTTGAGGTTCAGGTTGTTGAGGATCTTCTCCTGTTCCTCCACCAAGACACGTTTCGAGGGATAACGGAGAATCCGATGGAAGGAGGCTCGGCAGTAGTTCAGCGCGACGGCCGTTTTCCGGGCTTGTTGGTCGGCATCTTCGGGTTCTGCCGAGACAACAGGCACCGACACCGCGAGCAGCAAAGCAGAGCAGGCCGAAAGGACTATCCCCCAACGCAAGCAACGGCTGCGACAATCGAGTCTTCCAGCCAGCGCTTCCCTCGGCTGCTTCGTTTCGTCAGAACGCCCCTCTGGGCCCCCGTGCCGCAACGTCTGAGCCGGCGATGGGGCCGTCTTCGGGCCAGTTCGAAACAAGGCGGAGTGCAGGGCATGTATACTCGGCACGGCCACAGATAGAGGGAGGGCGAGGCTCCTGCCGAGCCGCCAGATCGGTGATCTCCACGGCTCAGCAGGAGCTTCGCCCTCCCGAAGAACCGCAATTCGTGACCGCTGGAAGTATAGCATCGACCGTCGTCCTCAGGTGCGCCAGGTTGACAGCAGAAACCGCAACCTGAAAAAACAGGCGGCGGGGTTTCAATATATCTTCCCAATTCTAAACCAACCAAGTTCCCTCGGTGGCGAATCGATCGACTTGCAGCGGAATATTCTCAGAGTTTACGCAAATTCCGCGGTTTGGGAAAACTTTGATGTCCATCGCGGGCCGCCGGTCACTCCCAAGACGGGGATGGTTGGATTCGATCCTTTCCTCGCCCCCACAATCGCCAGCGTTGCCGCAGCCGACAGACTTTCCAGAACTGGAAATCCCGTATAGGAAGAACGTCGGGCGGCACTGTGTTTGTGCGAAGATCCCTATTTGTCCGAAGAACCTTGTGCAATGCTTCAGGCGACTCGTGTCTTCCGTGTTTTGAGAAACTTCGGCGCCGGAACGACACTTCTGCGGGTTCCCTTCGAGAGCCGCCCCAACGTTTCCGCGATTCCGCGGACAACCATCTCCTGCTGCTCGGCGATGAGTTCGGGGAACACAGGCAGGGCGAGCACTTCGCGAGCGGCCGCCTCCGCTTCGGGAAAGTCCCCTTCGCGATAACCGAGACCGCGGAAACAATCCTGCAGATGCAGCGGACGCAGATAATAGACGGCGGCACCGATTTTCCGGTTCCGCAGCTCGGCCAGCACTTCGTCGCGACGGCCGCCTTTGATGCGGATGCAGTACTGATTGAAGACGTGACGTCGTTCGGGCAAGACAGTCGGCAGCTCGACCATGTCGAGCAGTTCGTAGTGTCGGAATAACTCACCGTACCGCCGTGCATTTTGCTGACGGGCTCGGGTCCAAACCTCCAAATGGACGAACTTAACGCGGAGCACCGCCGCTTGTAGGGCATCCAGCCGGCTGTTCAGGCCGACCTCAACGTGCCGATAGCCGCCCGTGTCGCCGTGTACACGCAGTCGGCGGAGCCGGGAGGCCAACTCGGCGTCGTCGGTTGTGATCAGTCCGCCGTCGCCGGCCCCGCCAAGATTCTTCGTCGGAAAGAAACTGAAGCAGCCGAGTGTTCCCAGAACTCCTGCCCGCCGGCCGCGGTACTCGCCGCCAATGGCCTGACAAGCATCTTCGATGATCGACAGCCCGCTGCGGACCGCAATCCGCCACAACGGTTCCATCTCGGCACACTGTCCGAATAAATGGACCGGCATGATGGCCCGTGTCCGATCGGTGACCGCCGCTTCTACGCCGGCCGTTTCGAGATTAAAACTGACCGGGTCGATGTCGACGAAGACCGGTTTGGCACCGACGCGGTCGATGGCGCCGGCGGTTGCGAAGAACGTGAACGGACTGGTAATGATCTCGTCGCCGGGTCCCACGTTGACCGAGATCAGCGCCAGAATGAGCGCGTCGGTCCCGGAGGCACAACCGACTGCGTTACGGGAGTCGCAGTACTCGGCCACGTCGCATTCGAACTCAGCCACTTCGTCGCCCAGAATGAACGTCTGTGCGGCGAAGACGCGGTTGAGTGCCTCGTGGATGTCCGAGGAAATGCTGCGGTACTGGGCCACCAGATCGACAAACGGGACCGATTCGTTTTCAAGACTGCGATCAGGCGCGGACGCTGAGCCCTCGGCCATCTGCGACTCCATTCACTGCGCGAAGAGGGTGAGACCTGTGCTGAATCAGGCAGGGTAGTATCAGGCAGGGCGGGCAGCATATTTGGTGTACGGGTTTCTGTCAATACGGAGCTGAACTTCAGCTCGTTACGGGAATGGCCGTCGCCGAGAAGCCCCCTCGCGAATCTGTTGTCGAATGTTGAGGTCCGCCAGTTCGTCCCAAGCCTCCCACAGACGGTCCACGATCGGTCCGGGCTGCCCGGAACCGATTGGGGTGCCGTTGATCCGGGTGACGCTGCCCAGGCAATACGGTGTCGTGGACACGAAAGCCTCCTCGGCGTTGACTACATCGTGGAGCTGAAAATCACGCTCGACGAACTCGATTCCCAGTCGGTCGGCCAGTTCATGCACCACTTGGCGGCTGACTCCGGGGAGAATGTTCCGCAGCGTCGGCGAGACGATTTGTCCTACCGCAACAATCAGGAAGTTGGCGCTTCCGGTCTCCGTGACGTTGCCATCGAGGTCCAACAGCAGGGCGGCGGCCTGCGGGTCGACCAGCCGGGCCTGACGATCGGCCAGGTAATAGTGCATTCGGCTGCGGTATTTCATCTTGGGGTCGTAACACTGTGGCGGGACGTGGCGGATCGAGGGGGTGACCAGGTGCATGCCGGTATCGAGCTGGCCGTCCCATTGTTCGAAGGGCAGCGGAAACGAATGCGCGCAAACGGTCGGACGATTCTCGTATGTCCCGGCGACCTGCCCGGCATACGTCGGAAAGGCCCCGGCGGTGACGAAGATGACCAGGCCGAGATCATCTTCCTTGGGAATCAACCGAGCGTTGTGTTCAATCAATTCGTGGCTGATCTCGGCCAGTTTGTCCCGAGAGAGCCCCGTGTCGAAGCCCACGTATTTCAGCGACCGCTCGAGACGCTCCAGGTGTTCCTCAAGCCGGAATAGACGCTGGTTGAAGGTCCTGACCATCTCGGTGACGGTGGCTCCTAGTACGATCCCGGCGTCGAAGACTGGCAGCACGGCCTGGTCAGCGGGAATCATTTCTCCTTTGAGGTAGGCAAGAGGCTGTGTCATGGGTGCCACCTGGTTTTGCCCAACCTCAGATGCAGCTCAGACAACAGCCGATGAATGGGCGTGTCGTCGTTCCCGTTCACCAGCCGGGACTGCAATGTGTTTTGTAGTTTATTCAGATCGGCGGAGGAACTGTTCGGGTCCGACACGATCAGTGTGGCCATGAGTTGCAGCGCCTCAGCATCGTCGGGAGCGAGCCGCGCTGCCTCTCGAGCATCGGCCAGCGCCTGTTCGAGCGACCCGAATGTGCGTCGATAACGCGTGCGTGCTCGGAATGCCACTGCGGATTGGGAGTTCACTTTTATCATCGTTTCGATGAGCTGCTCGGCCTCACGCGGTTGTTGGAGCGGCCTGTGCAACAGGCGCACCATCTGCAGGAAGACTTCTGGTGAGTGATGCTCATGATCGACGGCTCGCCGATACCAAACGATAGCTTCCTGGGGACGTCCGCCATATTCTTCGCACTGCCCGATCTTGAATTCCAGTTCGCCGTCGCCTGGCGAGCTTTTCAGCAACAGCTTCAAATCCTCAACGGCTTCATCGAATCGCCGAAACGACATCTTGATTTCGACCTGACGACTCCGAATCCCGTCGCGTGTCGGGTCATCGCGCAGAACCCTTTCAAAGACCTTGTAGACTAGTAGCCGCTGGCGTGGTGTTTCTGCGTTTTGATCAAGCAGTTGTCCCATTCGAATCCGACTGTCGGTGTCCCGGGGACGCAGGCTCAGATACTGCTGATAGTCTCTGATGGCTTCTTGATCTTTGCCGTCGCGGGTCAACTCTTCGGCCCGCAGGCTCAGGGCATTAGAATTACGGTCCAACTGGAAAGCATGCAGACCGTGCGTCGCACCTGCCGTGACGACACATCCACCAAGGAGAAACATCAGCAGACGCACATTGACCCGACTCGGCTTGGAATACCTTGATGACGATCGATGCTTAGTCTTCACAGCTTCCGCCATGTGCTCGAATTGATCGACAAATAGAGCCCGATTGTATGGTAATGACAAGTGGGACTAAAGTCTACATTTTCTACTCCCATTCGGGGGTAGGACTCCATTAGCACCGACCGAGGCGGATATGTCAACACCCAGAACTTCTGCTCACGAAACTGCATTCATGCGTTTCTTCTCCAAAAGTGAAAAGATGAATTGGGGTGACATTTCAGCCGCTTGAAGCAATGTTTTCTGGCAAGGGTGGAAGTTGTCCAGTTTTCAAGTAGGTGGCGATCGCGTTACAGATGGTGGTGACCGGATCATGCCCGCGTTGCTTCAATGTACGGAAGATGCTCATCAGGACGGCTTGGCAGTCGGTGCCGCGTTGGCTGCGGTTGCCGTAGCTGTTTTTGCGAATGATTCGTTCCGCATGATTGTTCTCGAAAGGAACACCCGGTTGATCCAGGGATGTGAACAGATCCTCGCAGTGGCGGCGCAAGCGTTTGACCAAAC
>CAUZTK010000209.1:0-7061 GCA_963582395.1 Planctomycetota bacterium
CAGACCGGGCTACGGTTCTATAGGGCCTTCGACACCGCCGGTATAATGTTCGCCCTCCGGCTGCGCCCCGTGCAGGACCTCCTGCTGATAACCTCCCTTGGCGCGGAAGTACAGAATAAGAAACAGGTATCCCAATGCCATCATTAAGGGGACGACGGCGGTCCATTTCAAGGCCATTCGGCCGCCGAAGATGCTAGCTTCTTTGATCGGTTTTTCGTCCTCGTCGGCAAACTGCTTTGCGGAATTCCACCAGGTCGACAGTTTTTCCAACTCCCTGTCGTCACTCAACGCTTGACCTGCGCTTTTCAGGCTCTTGACTCGTTTGATCAAATCCTCGCCTCGATCTTCCAAGACTCCGACCTTGGCGCCGTCGAGGCCGGAAATGGCTGGAAAAACGAGGAATGAATTCTGCTCTTCGGCGACATATCGGGTGTAGGTTGCCTGGACGTTGTCTTGAAGATTCTGCGAGGCGTAGTAGTCCTGCTTGTAACCGATTCCAGGTCCGCCCAGCAGTCCCGCCGACAGAGCCCCAAATCCACCGACCGCGCCCATCGTAATCGCGCCCCCTTTCGGGAAACGTTCACCGACGACTCCCAGCATGGTCGGCCAGAAGAACGTCTTACCGACACCGTAAACGGTTGCTGCCGCCAGAATCGCGAAACCAGCGCTGGCCGTCCCCAGCCAGAACAACCCAAGGCAACCGAGCACCGAACTGACGAACAGCAAACCGACCGGGTTGATTTTTTCGACGATGGGGCCGGCAAAGAACCTTAACACAAACATGATCGCCGCCGTGTAAATGAATAACAGAATCGGGTTGATTTCGAGGACGTTGTTCATGATGTTGGTGATCCAACTATCGGTTCCCAACTCCACGTACCCGACCATGGCGTGCAGCAGCAGCAACAGCAGGAACACCGGCGCCGCGAATTCCTTCAACATAGTGGTGAATTCCACACCGGCGGCTTTTGCTTCCGAGATGGGAAATCGTTCCTTAAAAACGATCATTCCATAGATCAATGTCGGAATTAAAAAAAACGCCATCGGGATTTCCCACCGCAGTTGAAAAAGCCATGACTTGGGACCGCAGACAAAAAAGCCCAGAATTCCCCCGACGATCAGCCCTCCCGGCCAACCGGCGTGCAGGATGTTTAGATAGTGCGTCTTCTGATTGGGATACAGGGTTGCCACCAACGGATTAATCACCGCCTCGCACAGCCCGTTGGCGACGGCAAACATGAACATGCCGACGAACAGAAACCAATACGTGGCCGTCTTGCCATAGAGGCCGAAGATGGGGGTGGCCGACAGCGTCACCACCGCCGAGAGGATGTGCAGCACAAACGCCAGCAGCAGCACCGACTTGTATCCGGTTTTGTCGGCAAACAGACTCGCCACAAGGATCACGATCCCGAAACCGGTCAACCCACCGCCGGTGATCGTTCCTAGATCGACCTTGGTAAAACCGAATTGCGAAGCCCAGTCGCCCAGAATGGCTCCACGAATCGCGAAACCGGTGCCGGCGGCAATCAGCGTCAGAAAGCTGGCCAAAAAAAGAGACCTGTTGTTGTTCATACCATGATCTTCCGGGTGGTTGAAAAGCTGTTACGGAATCGATTCTGACGTGTCGCCGGAACGAGGCATGGTAATCGGAATCCCGCCGGTTTTCCACACTTCGGAGATGATCAGTGCGGGAGGTGAGTGGCGAGACATCAAAGCGAGCCCCGGGGATCCTGCCCCCGCACGATGCGACCGAGACGGCCGCGCTACAGCTCGCGCTGGTCGCTCACCAATGCTGGAGAACTTGCCGTCAGCCATCCTTCGTTGCTTCTTGCCTCAAAACGATCAGGTGACCGCGGCGGCAGGCTTCGATCGGGCCGGGGAGTGTCACTGTTCCACCGTTCTGCACGATCTCGGTCAACCGTTCCCATTCGTCGAACCCCATTCGTTGTCGGGGCCAATTCTGCCGCTTCCATAACTGCGCGAAACACTCGCGGATGAGGTGCCTCGGCTGCTCGGCCAGTTCTCGGCAGTCGAGCCGGCAGGTTGCAGGATTCAGGTCCTGCAAACTTTGATCCAGCAGCCGGGCTGAGAGTTGGTCGATCAGTTCCTGAAATTCCTCGGCCTGCCGGCCGAGTCGCCGTAATGCCTTGTCAACCTGCGGGTTGTACTCGGCGCGGAGCCTCGGTAACAGCGAACCTCGGATGCGGTTGCGAGTGAAGGATTCGTCCAGGTTTGTCCGGTCGAGCCGAGAGTCTTGGCCGATTTCCCCAAGGAACGACTCAACCTCGGCCCGGGTGATATCGAGCAGCGGCCGGACCAGTTGAATTTGGGCGGTCAGTTCACGGACGCGAGAGATACCGGCCAACCCCGCGATGCCGGTCCCCCGCAGCACGTGGTGCAGAATCGTCTCAGCTTGGTCGTCGGCGGTGTGGGCCACGGCGATGTGTGTGCATCGGCGGCACTCGGCCGTTTTCTGCAGGAATCGGTAACGCTCTCGCCGTGCTGTTTCTTCTAGCCCCTTCCGGCGGCGCTCGGCAATGGCTCGGACATCTTCTTGGGCGAACACAGCCGGCACGCTCCACTGCTCACAAAGCTGCTTGAGCCAGCGCGCATCGGCCAGCGAATCTTGGCCCCGCAGTTGATGGTTCAAGTGCCCTACCGTTAGCGACAGTTGCAGCTCCTCGCACAACGAGAGTAATCCTCGCAGCATCGCGATGCTGTCGGGTCCACCGGAAATGGCCAGCAAAACACGGCCGCCGTTCATCCGACAGGCCCTCACCCCGAGTCTCAATGAATCGAAGAATGTGGACATGCGGCCACTTTTCGTATCTATGTTTCCAATAAGATGGTTCTGGATTTGCGAGTGTTCGGTCGTCTGTTGTTCACGCTGCGGTTTTGATGTGCAGACGGTTCGTCAATTTGGAGGCCGATTGTCTTGGTAGATCCGCTCTTTTTTGGTTGTCGGTTGACCGTCGGTTCTACTTTGATAGTATAATCTTACGCTTGCTGCTGTGGGAAGCGGAGTCGAAATACCTTCGTTATTCGACCCACAACGGCTTTGCGATGAACACGTTATGACAATTTGGGACCTCTGGGCGTCGGTTGTCTGGAGGGGTGGTTGTGTTGCGGGCCCCAGGTTCGTGGGCACATAAGTTGAGTAGTAGTAAGTTCGGTTCCGTTGGGAAATCACGATGGTTGACGGTTTCGACAAGACAATTCCGCTGGTCCTGCTGCTGGTTGTTGGGTTTCTGTGTGACCTGGCAAAGTGTGCGGTCTATTGGCCACGCAGTTTCGACGTCGGCAGTCTGCAGATTTTGGTGCGGAGCGTCTTGTCAGGTTTTTCGCGGCTGACGGACGTCGTCCCACCGCGAAATCGATGTACCAGGGTCGAGACCCTCTCGTCGGCGACGTTGCGCGCCCGGACCCCGCCACCATCATGTACAGACGACTAGAGTCGTTTCGACGGGGTGAATCCGTCGCATTGACGTTTCGTCTTTGGGACTGATTAGTCGCTGCTGCTCATCGCTGCTCCTCCACAAGCGGGAGTGAAACCGCGAACGCACATCCGTTCGACGGCGAAGCGATCTCTTCTGTATGGCATCCGGCGCTCGTTTGCCCCCCCCAGATGTTCTTGGCAATGCGACCTGGTCTGCGGCCGAGGATCTTCGAGAGGGCAAACCTTTCGTCCCGCGAAATCGCGCGGGTGGGACGGACGAAGCGGCCCCAGACGCGGGAAGGTTTTGGAGGTATCGCCGCAATGACTACTGAAATGATTTGGGGGCTGGTTGGGGCGGTTGTCGGTTTGGTGCTCGGTTTGGTCTTCGACCGCGTGCGTCGGGGAACCGCCTATCAGCGCCGCGACGAGATCGTCAAACAGGCTGAAAAAGAAGCCGAAAACATCAAGCGCGCGCAGGAGCTGACCGGTAAAGAAGAGCTTCTGCGCCGCCGGGAATCGCTCGAAAAAGAAATCCGTGAAGTTCGCAATGAGCTGAGAAAACAGGAAAAGCGGCTCGACAAACGCGAAAGCACCCTCGACGACCAGCAGCAGGACTTTATCAAGAAGGAGCGGATGCTCGAAGTCACCCAGACGAAGCTCTCTGAGCGAAATAAAGCGATCGAGGCCCGCGAGAAGGAGCTCGACCGGATTCTCGAAGAAGAGCAGGAACAGCTCTACAAGATCAGCGGTTTCGACAAAGGGACCGCCACCGAAATGTTGCTGGACCGTCTGGATCGCCAGTTGACGAACGAAACCGGCGCTCTCATTCTGGAGCACCGGAGCCGGCTCAAGGAAGAGTGTGACCGCGAGTCGCGAGAGGCGATCTTGATGGCCGTTCAGCGATATGCCGCTGCTCATACCTCCGAGTCCACGGTTTCGACGGTCGGCATTCCCAACGATGAAATGAAGGGGCGGATCATCGGACGCGAGGGCCGCAACATTCGAGCCTTTGAAAAACAGACCGGAGTCGACGTCATCGTCGACGACACTCCCGGCGTGGTCGTGGTTTCGGCATTCGACAGCGTTCGTCGCGAGATCGCCAAACTGGCGTTGGAGACGTTGGTCCAGGATGGCCGCATCCATCCCAGCCGCATCGAGGAGGTTGTCGCCGAAACCGAAAAACAAATGGACGAACACATCCGAGTTCTTGGTGAGGAAGCGGCACAGGAAGCAAGCGTGCCGGGACTGCATGAGAGAATGATCGATCTGATGGGGCGGTTGAACTTCCGTGTCAGCTATAGCCAGAACGTCCGCCGTCACTCGATCGAAGTGGCCCACCTGACCGGAATGCTGGCCGAACAACTGGGACTGGACGGCGTCTTGGCGCGTCGCTGTGGATTTTTGCACGACATCGGCAAGGCCGCCGACCATGAAATGGAAGGGGGGCACCCTGCCGTCGGGGCAGAGTTGTTGAAGCGCTACGGTGAAGGCCCCGAAGTGGTTCATGCTGCCGGTGGACATCACGACGACATCCGTGTCGAGTACCCGTATACGGTGCTGGTCGCCGCGGCCGATGCCATTTCGGCGGCGCGGCCCGGGGCCCGCCGCGAGACGCTCGAGAAATACATCCGCCGACTCGAAGAACTCGAGTCGCTGGCCTGCGGTTTTCCCGGCGTCAATCAGTCCTACGCCGTACAGGCCGGCCGTGAGATTCGCGTGATCGTCGATTCCAAACAGCTCAACGACCGCGAATCGGCAAAACTGAGCCGCGATCTGGCGCAGGCCATCGAGAAGACGCTGACGTATCCCGGCGAGATTAAAGTCAGCGTGCTCCGCGAAACGCGCACCGTGCAGTACGCCAGGTAGAACAGCAGAAAAACCGGAAACATAAGATCGACTCGAACAGAGGGAGACCGATGAAAGTTGCCGGTGTGCAAATGGACGTGACTCTGGGCGAAGTCGATGCCAACCTCAACAGCATTCTTGAACGGATCGGCGAAACGCGGGATGCGGGGGCCGAGCTGACCGTATTTCCAGAATGCGCCACGACCGGCTACTGCTTCAAGGACCTCGCTGAAGCACGCTCCTTCGCACAATCGATTCCGGGACCGGCCACCGAACGTCTGACGACCGCCTGTGTCGAACTCGGCGGATTTGTGATCTTCGGAATGCTGGAATCAGACGGCGACGGCGTTTTCAACGCGGCCGTTCTTGTAGGAACTAACGGCGTCATCGGATCGTACCGGAAAATCCACCTGCCGTTTCTCGGGGCCGACAAGTTCACCACCTTCGGAGACCGCCCCTTTGCCATCCACAAGGCGGGTGACCTGAAGGTCGGTCTGAATATCTGCTACGACTCGGCATTTCCAGAATCATCTCGGGTGCTGACGTTGCTCGGCGCCGATTTGATCGCGCTGCCGACCAACTGGCCCTCCGGCGCCGAATGCGTTGCCGAGAATGTCATCAATACTCGGGCGCTGGAAAACGCCGTTTATTACGTGGCCGTCAACCGCGTCGGAACGGAACGTGGTTTCACGTTCATCGGCCGCAGCCGGATTTGCGGACCGGGTGGCGAGACGCTGGCGGCCGGGTCGGCAGACGCCGAAGAGATTCTTTACGCCGAGATCGACATTGCTCGTGCGCGGAACAAACTCGTGATCCGAGAGCCGGGCCGGCATGCCATCGATCGTATCGCCGACCGACGTCCCGAAATGTACGGGCTCCTCACAAAGCCGCACAACCTGAAACGTCCGGGACGGGTTTGACTGGATTCGATGGACTAGCAGCATCCGATTCCCCGAATGTCTGGCCATCTTCGGCGAAAATTGACATAGATGTGTACAAATGATTCGATTTGATGGATTCGGTCGAAGAGTTGGTACGGAGCGAATGCGTATCGCAAGACACAACATGTGATTTTAAAAAAAGCTATCTCAATCGCGCTTTTGCCCGGTTGACTATCCATCCGCTGACGACGAATAATTCCATTCTGGCCAAACAGGGACAACATCGCGGAAATGTCAAAAGAATTTTGTGAACGGGTGCTCACGGTGGTCGTCGGCATATTGACTGGGAGATCGAATCGAAGTGCTATTGATTGGACCTGTGGGAATCGGATGTGTTTGGGACCGCACGAGCAGTGGCAGAGCGGAAATCTTTACAGTTTTTTTGAGATTTTTTTCACACGGGGAGAAAATCGGCGCGCATGGACTGCGTAATTGTGGTAGCATGGCCCGCTTGTCGTGGCGAACGATTTGTTTCGTCTCAGGTTCTCGATGGAGGGAAGGGATGCTATCGCAGAGAACCCGTGTTGCTCGGCACGCTGGCCGATTCTCCCCCGTAGAGTCTCCGATTGCAGGTCGTTTGGTGCGCCCGTTGTTAGAGTTTTGACTCGACGCGATGCCGCCGCGGCCCTATTGCTGCCAAAGTCGGACGGATTTGGTACGCATCGTGTAGTGATGGTACATGTGTGGACGGAGAGACTCGACAATCCCACCGCGGGTGTGGCCCGAGGTTGGAGACTTCCGGAGATCGGAAGAACACGGGATTGTGAACCAGGTAAGTTTTGATGCCGACGTTTTGAGCAGGTTGTGATCGACGATGAGTGCGTCGGAGGCTGTTT
>CAUZTK010000210.1:0-6844 GCA_963582395.1 Planctomycetota bacterium
GCTGCGGGTACTGATGTGTTCCAGATTGCCAACGACTCGACGCTCACCGGCCTGGATATCACCGGTGGCAACGACGGCGTATTCGGCGACAGCGTAACTGGCTTTACGCTTCGTGACCTCAACATCAACGGAGCGACGCAACACGGTGTGTTTCTCGATGGAACTAACAGTGGCGACATCCGGAATGTCGTTTCCAACTTCAATGGCCTCACCGGCTTCACCGTGGGCGACTTCAACGGCGGCACGTTCAGCGGAAATACGGCCAGTGGAAACGACGACTCCGGTTTCGGCGTGGGCATATTCTCTGGCGGCAACAGTGCCGTCTTCAGCAACAACTCGTCGACCAACAATACGATGCTGGGCTACAAGATCTTTTTCGGCACACCGTTCAACGGTATCATGACCAATACGGGTTCCGGCAATGGAGGCGGTGGCGATAACTTCTAGCCGGTATGGCGGTTTTCTCTGAAACCTGGGAAGCGATTAAGAGGGACGCCGTTCTTTGATTACAGGAGCGACTGCGACCTGGGCAGTTGCTTGAGACTGTCTTCCATCGCACGCTGTCGTTTCCGATGTGTATGGCCAAGTCGAACAGCGGCACCTATATCTCCCTCGAGACAGATGTCGGCAACCGGATGCTATGTTCCTGGACAGCCTGCGGGATAGACCGTGAGGTCTGTTTGCATCTCGGGTACGACCTGCTGGTCATCGAGGAGATCGATGCCCCCCGGACTGGCAAGCTTGATGGCGTCCACGACCATGGCATTGACGGTTTCGAGGAAGCAGCGATTGCGGGAGCTGGAAAAGGAACTCCGCAGCGGCATGGAAGAGTTCTATTACACAGGCATGAAGCTCAAGGAAATTCGAGACGACGAGCTGTATAAGGAAGACGGTTTCGAGATGTGGGACAAGTATTGTGGGGAGCGATTTGAATTGAGCCGAAGCCATGTCCACAAGCTGATCATTGCATCAGAGTACCGCGAAAAGATGCCAACGTTGCCCAGTGGGCAACAATCATGGTCCGAACACTCGGTTCGCGAACTAACCCGCATCCCGGACAAGAAACAGGCGGCCCGCGTCGCGGCAAAGGCCGTCGAGATCGACAGCGATGAGACATCGCTGATCTTTACGAGTGACTTCCCTACCATTGATTGCTCCTAAATAAACCACCGGCTGCAAAAGCGTCATACCGCCCACAGATCTCTCTGCTTGGCTGGCATTGCCAGGAGTCGATCTCCGTCACGAACAGCCTGCCGTTGGTGTGCGGAAAGGGGGCTCAGTAGGGAGCGTACAAGAGCAGGTAGCAGTGGGTATTGACGACGGTACAGTAATCACGACTACAGTCAGGGGGGGTGTCCGTTGCTGCTCAGGACGATTCAATCCACATCCCCGGCCGCGCGGACCATCGCCACGATGCCAGCTTTCATGGATTCCGGCAGTGTCGGCCAGGCGTCGATCAAGTGGGAAAGGTCGGGGTCAGCGGCGACCAATTTTGTGACAGAATCATGGTCCGTGGTGCAAGAGGGAGTGCAAGCGGGCTGACGGATGTGTTCTAAGTCGTTACTAAAATACTGCTTGCATTCTTCGTGTGCCAGATTTAGGATCTGGTGGCCGAAAGGTCTTGGGGGTTCGAGTCCCCCCTCTCGCATTTACTCGTGATGAGTTGCAATCGCTATCAAGTCCTTGCATTGCCAGAGTTTGCTGATTCCCGCCGGTTGCTGACCTCCGATTCACCGGCGCCTCAACTGGACGCACCTAATCCCAATAGTTGCCGTCAGCACCGGCAACCATTTTTCTGCCGTCCGTTCCGGTCGCCTTCTCAGACTCGCCCTGCGATTCCGGCGTCGTGTCGGCAACGCCCAGTACAGACGAAGGAGTGCGGTGGAGCAGCTTGGTGTTGTCAGCATTGTCGGAATGGCCGGCGCTCCAGGGAGTTCAGTGGCGATCGTTCGTAAGGGTGGGTCAGACGGAATGTTTCAACAAAAATGAACGTGGGACCTGTTCCGCGTTGCTTCGATCTTTCACCAGCCGAAACGTCCGACGTCGGCAGATCAGTGCGGGTCGCGGTATTGTTGGGGTTAAATACGGACAAACTTTTTCAACTGGCTGTCGGAGCCAACTTCGCTGACGTAGATGTCGCCTCGGCTGTCGCCCCAGATTCCGTGTGGAAAGGATCGAAACTGATGCGGCTCGTCGCCGGCTGCGCCCCATTGGGAAAGAACCTCTCCACCCCGGTTTAACACCGAGACGCGATGGCCGATCTCGGCCATGAAAATGGTTTCGTCCTTGTTGAACCACAGTTTGTCAGGCTGTAAAAAATCGGGCCATTCTCTGAGAAACGTTCCCTCGCCGTCGAAGATTTGCACGCGATTGTTTTCGCGGTCGCAGACGTAGACGTTGTAATCGCGATCGACCCAGACACTGTGTACTAAGTCGAACTGCCCTGGACCCTTGCCCGGCTCGCCCCAATTCAACTGCAGCACGCCCTCGGGCGAGAACTTGTGCACCTTGAAGTTGCCGTAGCCGTCGCTGACGAAAATGCAGCCGTCCGGGGCGATCGCCAGATCGGTCGGTTTATTGAACGGAACCCCGGGCGGACGGGGAATGCCCGGCGATCCGAACGTCCACTGCAACTCACCGTCGCAAGTGAACTTGTGAACGCAGTGCGTCAATCGTTCGGTGCAATAAATGTTGTCGTCGGCATCGATGAAGATGCCGTGCGCGTCCTTCAGAATGTCATTGCCCCAAGAGGTCAAGAAATTCCCGTCGCGGTCGAAGACAACCATCGGGTGCTGACTGCGGCTGTATACGTAGACCCGATCTTGACTGTCCACCGCCACGCTGGGAATCCAGCCGAACGTCCAACCGGCCGGCAGACGGGCCCAATCGGCAACCACCTCAAACTGATAGTCACCCTGTCCGACACGCATGGAACTTTCCTCCTGGAATCATAAAAAAACGACGCTCGCTCAGCAGGTTGATCACGTCACGCTATTCTGGGGGTTTCCTTCGAGGAACGCAATCACGTTGTCGGCGCAGCCGGTATTCAGTAGCTCGATCCCTTCCGGAGTCTGGTCGGCACAGTGCGGCGTGAGCACAAGCTGCTCGCACTCGAGAATCGGGTGATCGGGAGGCAGCGGCTCGATGTCAAAAACGTCGAGCGCGGCCCCGGCCAAATGACCGCTCTCCAGCGCCTCGACAAGCGCTGCGGTCTCGACGACGGCGCCGCGGGCCGTATTGACCAGCAGGCTGCCCGGCTTCATCAACCCCAGTTCACGCCGGCCGATCAGGTTGCGACTCTCGTCGGTCAGTTTGACGTGTAGGCTGACGACGTCGCTCTGACCCAGCAGTTCATCGAGTTCGACGTTACGGAAACCGAGATCTTGCGCTTTGTTCTGGGAAGGGTGAAACGTCCAGGCAACGACGTTCATGCCGAACCCGCGCGAAAGGCGAATCATCTCGCAACCGATATTGCCGGTGCCAACAACACCGAGCGTCTTTCCCGCGAGTGTCGTCGCCAGTTTCCTCGGCCAGCGGCCCTGTTTCATCTCGGCCGTCAGATACGACGTACAGCGGGCAACGGCCATCATCAGGGCGAAGGCATGTTCGGCCACAACCGGTGCCGTTCGGCCGGGAATGTTGCAGACGGTCACGCCCAATTCGCGGGCGGTCTCCAGATCGAAGGCGTCGGTGCCAATACCGCACACGGTTGCCATTTTCAGCTTCGGCAACTGCCGCAGCGCCTCGCCGGGCCATTTGACTTGTCCTCGCGAATTGATGATGACGTCGGCGTCGGCGACGCGGCGGATTTTTTCGTCGTCGGTCTCGGGGCGGTTCTCGAATAGGACGACTTCGCCGTACTCGCGAAGCCGGTCGAGTTGCCGAGAGCCCTGCATTTGGGGCGGGTCATCGCCGGGAATGACGATGGTCGGTCGATCGGGCATGCTGATGTTCCGTTTCGGTTTTCGCGGGAGTCAGCCGGAGCTGGTCTTGCGTAGATTGTACAATGTCCGTGCAGTCTACGCCCCGCGGGCATCGAACGAAACCGTCGCCTGCTGTCGGTCGAAAAAGAGACTGAATTGGTTGCGGTTGTGTGACGACCGGTCGCCGGAAAAAAGGTACGGAAACTGTGCGCTGGCTGTTTGCGGGCTGGCGGCGGGCCGTTGCTGAAACTCGACCGCCTGCAACAGCTTTGAGTTGGCTGCGATTGTTTGTAGAAGCTCCGCGAGTTCCGGGTGTTCCGCAATCAGACTTTCAACGCCGAACTTCTCGGGATGAGTGCCCACGACTCAAACCTGACCGATCGAGTCGAACTGCGTCGTTCGCGGGACGATGGCAGCCACGCCCCCCCATCGCGACCCCGACCAAATTTTTAATGTCCCAAATTGAAAACGCAGTCCTGCAAAAAAGTGCGGGGATTCGATTGTATCGGTTGCGCCAAACGGGCAGCATGAATCAATTTGTCACAGAGCCGGCCGGAATCGTCAGCCCGTCGACGGCACGATGATCGGATTCCCTCTGCTGGTCGACTGATCGCCGGCTGAACGGATCATGTTACCGTCGGCTCGCGGCGGTCCGCCGTTTTGTTGGTTGCTTCACATTGAGGCTGGCTCATACGAAATGGACGCCGCCGAATCTGCGGAAAATGACCAAGAATTCGTCACGGTTGTGAGCTGCAATACGGGACAGGAGCCGAACGCGGCGTAAGACTGAGCTTGTCGAGTTCTGTGCAAAAGCGTTAAATGACCGCCCGGCCGGGTACGGTTCGTCGAACCGGACGAAAGTAATTCTAACCTTCAACAGAAGAACTGCGGACGAGGAATTCCGTCATGGACGAGCATTCCAACCCACCGTCAAATCCATCATCTCAGGACCGGAAATCGGGTGGCACGCTGATACGAAATCTATTTGTCGCTGTCGTTGTGGCGGGTGTTTTCGGCTTCCTCTACTGGCGGTTCGGCGAATACTTCACACCCAAGCAACTGCTGCCGAAACTGGCTGCCCATGAATCAACGCTACGAGAATACGGCCGACAACAGCCTGTGCTCGTGGTCGGTGCATCCTTTCTGATCTACGTGGTGGTGATGGGGTTTTCCGTGCCGGTCGCTTGGGTCTTCACGATGGGAATTGGCTGGCTTTTCAAAATTATGTTCGGCGAGTTTTGTGGCCTGCTGATTGCGTTGATCGTCGTCAGTTTTGCTTCGACCAGTGGCGCAACACTGGCCTTTCTGATGAGCCGATATCTCTTTCGCGATGCGATTCAACGCAAATTCGGTGACCGGCTAGCTGCCTTCAACCGCGCCCTAGAGCGCGAGGGCGCATTTTATCTGTTTACATTGCGGCTAATTCCGGCCGTGCCCTTTGTTGTCATTAATCCCGTGATGGGACTGACACCGATCCGTGTCTGGACCTACTGGTGGGTCAGCCAGTTGGGCATGCTGGCTGGCACCGCCGTTTTCGTGTATGCGGGCTCGCAACTGCCGAGTCTGCAGAAGCTCAAAGAACATGGTGCCGCAGGAGTTCTCACACCGCAGATCATTATCGCATTCGTGCTGTTGGGAATTTTTCCGATTGCGATTCAGAAGCTGATGGCGTGGGTTCAGCCTGTGACGCCGCAATCGGACGACTAGAATTCCGTGGCGTTCAACGAGAAGCCGACCGTGTTCGAGGATCTCATGGAGAAACCGTCATGACCGGCGCCGTCGAGGTCTTGCCCGCCGACGAATACAACCAACTGCTCGTCTCGCATGTCCATCCGCCCGACTGGGTGAATCCCGAACCGTCGGGCCGGTACAACCTGGTGGTGATCGGCGCGGGGACCGCCGGACTAGTGACGGCGGCTGGAGCGGCGGGATTGGGGGCTAAGGTCGCGATCATCGAACGGCACCTGATGGGGGGCGACTGCCTGAACGTCGGCTGCGTGCCCTCCAAAGTACTCATTCGTGCTGCTCGGGTCTTTGCGA
This sequence comes from Planctomycetota bacterium, assembly GCA_963582395.1. Classification (GTDB taxonomy): domain Bacteria; phylum Planctomycetota; class Planctomycetia; order Planctomycetales; family Planctomycetaceae; genus CAUZTK01. Next base: position 5,964 of record CAUZTK010000210.1, read on the forward strand.
CGGTTCGCGATGCCCACCAATTCGGTGTCGAGGTCCCACAGGGCGCGAAGGTCGATTTCGCCGCCGTCATGCAACGGATGCGGCGTTTGCGGGCCGGCATCAGCCATCTCGATTCCGCATCCCGGTTCCACGATCTGGGGGTCGATGTTTTCATCGGCGACGGGAAGTTTACGGGTCCCAACTCGCTCGAAGTGGAGGGCCAAACGCTTCGATTCAAAAAAGCCGTAATCGCCAGCGGCGTGCGGGCCGCCGCCCCGCCAATCCCAGGCCTCGATGAAGTCGAATACCTGACCAACGAAAGCATCTTCTCCCTGACCCAGTTGCCCCCGCGCTTGGCCGTGATCGGTGCGGGACCAATCGGCTGTGAAATGGCGCAGTCGTTTGCGCGGTTCGGCTCGGAGGTGCACCTCATCGAAGCCACACACGGAATCCTGCCGCGTGAAGACCCCGATGCCTCGTTGATCGTTAAAGAGTCGCTGCTGCGCGACGGCGTGAAACTCTTGTGTTGCGGCAAGGAGACGACCGTCAGCCGTGAAGCGGACGGAATTCGCCTCCGACTCGATTCACACGGCCAAAAGTACGACATTCTGGTCGACCGGCTGTTGGTCGCGGTCGGTCGTGCGCCGAACGTCGAGGGTCTGAACCTGGAAGGGGCCGGGGTCGAATACTCCCGCAGCGGTGTGACGGTCAACGACCGTCTTAGAACGACCAACCCGCAGATTTACGCCGCCGGCGACATTTGCTCGGCGTACAAGTTCACGCACGCCGCCGACTTTCAGGCGCGAATCGTTATTCAGAACGCCCTGTTTAGGGGACGTGCCCGGGCCAGCGCGCTGACGATGCCCTGGTGTACCTACACCGAGCCCGAAATCGCGCACGTC
>CAUZTK010000211.1:0-6786 GCA_963582395.1 Planctomycetota bacterium
CCACAACCCCGCACGGCCGAAGCCGCACGGTTTAGGCTGGTTCCGTTTCGCTCGCCGCTACTCAGGAAGTCGCATTTGCTTTCTATTCCTACGGTTACTTAGATGTTTCAGTTCACCGCGTTTGCCCCGCACGCCTATAGATTCAGCGTGCGGTAATTCAGGGACCCCGGGATCAATGCTCGTTTGACAGCTTCCCCGGGCTTTTCGCAGCCTTCCACGCCCTTCATCGCCACCTGGCGCCAAGACATCCCCCATACGCCCTTAGTAGCTTGACCACAATGATTTCTGCCTCGCCACCGATGAGGTACCAAAAAAACAGGCACAACATCTTACGACAAGACAGTAGTCGCTACTTTCCCACAAGTCCGCCCCGAAACTAAGTCCGGATAAAACTTGCGGGTCGCCAAGATTCTAAGAGTTACGTTCTGACATATTCGACAACTTCGACAACGATCAACACGAACCCAAAACGGATCCGTCCTACGTCACCGGACGTGTCGAGTTCAAGATGCCACTCGGAACTACTACCAAATTGCCAAAGATCACTTTTCGGCGATACCAAAAAAAGCTTACCGCCGAAACCAGCCCCTGCGGGCTGAAGTCGAGACAGGTATCTCCCGTCCCGACTTCAAACCACATCCATATTTAAACTTACGTTAACAGCCAGCACCTCAAGGCAAATCAATCACGACAGAATGAATAGTAGGAAGCGTGAACCACGCCGTCAACCTACTTTGAGAGAAAATTGTCAAAACTGGCTTCCTTGGGCCGGCTGAAGCCTGATTTGGCCGTCCGACGTTTGCGTAACTTCGGATCGAGATACCAGATTTTCCGGACCAGTGCAGTCCATCGTTGGCACTCATCATTGGCACCGTGGTACTGAAGTGGAGACGACCGGGCTCGAACCGGCAACCTCCGGCTTGCAAAGCCGGCGCTCTCCCAGTTGAGCTACGTCCCCGACTTGATTGCGGATTGAAGATTGCAGAATGCGGATTCGCGACAATAAACCGTTCGCGGTTGGGTTTGATACATTTCATCGCAACCCGAAGCGTAAGCGAAGACACACGTTAAGTCCCTCGCTTACGCTTCGGGTTACTATCAGTTGTGACCTTGCGTGGTATAAACCAGGCTGTTGGATCTTAAAGAGTTTTGACTCAAACCGACCTGTGACGTGCATTATGGCAGAGTTGACTTGCGAAATCAAGATTTCGGAGCGGGCTGGAATTCCCCTGACTCTTGGGCCATCGCAATCGCCACGTTGCACGATTTTCGGACGGCTGATATGATCCCCCGCACGGAAGGCGTGTCACAACAAAGGCTTGGGTGTTCGTGCTTGAGCATCCCAGACGCCGGAATCGGCTCAGACAGGGGGTGGTCTGTCACACCACCGGAAGCCGGAGATGGAGCGGACGATGAGCGTCGAACTGGAACGGTCCATTCGCGAGAAGTCGGCCCTGGTCGGGGTGATTGGATTGGGGTACGTCGGCCTGCCCCTGATCAACGCATTCGTCTCCGCCGGATTTCGCTGCCTGGGATTCGACGTCGATCAGAAAAAGGTCGAGATGCTCCAGTCTGGCAAGAGCTACATCAAGCACATTGGCGAGGCCACCATCGCGAAATGGATCGCCGAGGGTCAATTCAACGCGACGGCTGACATGAGTCGGCTTAAAGAGCCGGATGTGTTGTTGATCTGCGTGCCGACACCGTTGTCCGCCAGCCGCGATCCAGACCTGAGCTACATCGAAAGTACGGCGCGGGCGATTTCCGCCGTGTTGCGCCCGGGTCAGTTCATCGTGCTGGAGAGCACGACCTATCCGACGACGACCCGGGAAGTTCTGCTGCCAATTCTTTCCGGGCGGGGCTTAAAAGTCGGCCGCGATTTCTTCCTGGCTTACAGTCCCGAGCGCGAGGACCCGGGCAATCCGGATTACACGGCGGCAGGCATTCCGAAGGTGGTCGGCGGCATCGACGAATCGAGCAATCGACTGGCCGAGGCACTCTACAGTCAGGCCATTGTGAAGGTCATCCCTGTCTCGAGCCCTGAGGTGGCCGAAGCGTGCAAAATCTTGGAGAACACCTACCGGGCAATCAACATTGCGCTGGTCAACGAGCTGAAAACGCTGTTTGACCGCATGGGCATTGACATCTGGGAGGTGATCGATGCGGCCAAGACCAAACCATTCGGTTTTCAGGCCTTTTATCCGGGACCGGGGCTGGGGGGACACTGTATTCCGATCGACCCGTTTTACCTCACTTGGCTGGCCCGCAAACAGGGACTGACGACCCGCTTCATCGAACTGGCCGGCGAGGTCAATTCGCGGATGCCCGAGTACGTTGTTTCGCGGCTGGGTGAATTCTTGAACAGTCAGAGTAAGCCAATTAAGGGCAGCCGCATCGCACTACTGGGGATGGCTTACAAAAAGGATATCGACGATCCGCGAGAGAGCCCGTCCTTCGAGATGATGGACTTACTGTGTAAGCGTGGCGCGGTGCTCACGTACAACGACCCGCACATCCCGTATCTGCCGAAGATGCGTCACTGGGACGTTCCGGATATTTCAAGCAGCCGGTTGACGCCCGAGTACCTCTCCGAGCAAGACTGCGTGCTGATCGCCACGGACCACTCGTCCTACGATTACGATTTCATCGTCCGGCATGCGAAGATGGTGCTCGACACCCGCAACGCCACGAAAAACGTAAGCGTCGGCCGTGAAAAGATTCACAAAGCGTGAACCCAAAGACGGCAGCAAACAGCATATTTCAACAAACTGCGGCACGGTCATTGCCGCGTGACGGGAAGCCGGGCTGCCTGACGATCATTCCGGTTCGGTCCCATCGGCTGCTCGCCGGGTCGGCGGACCAATAGGATAAACTCATCCGCCGCGGCTGTCTGTGCGGCGAGCCGAACCGGCCGATAACCAAGTTGGGTGGTTTTTTCCAGCAGGCGATATCGCTGAATGGGAGTTGATTCTTTTTTCGAGAGAATTAGCAGGTCTGGGTGATGCTGGTCGATCATCGGCTCCAGCGGCTGATAATTGAAGCGTACGGCGGGGATGTCTCCCTGAGCGTAATAGCCGATGCGGGCGCCGCGGTTGTCGACCAACACCGTCCCGAACGGGCCGTATGCGTTCTGCAATAGGCGTCCCAGCATGGCATCAGCCTCTCGGCTGGCGTGCCGTGAGGAAAAGGCATCAGCCCAAAAAACGACCGTCAACAAAAACAGCAACGTGGCCGCCGGTCGCCCCGGACGTAAGCGTATCACCGTTCTTCGTGCAACCAACTCTGTCAGATAACGCAGCACGACCAGCAGTCCGATTGCCTCGAACGGCAACAACAGCAGATAGGGAGTGAAAAAATAACGCCCGTTCATATCTCCGCTGGACCAGAGACGAATCCAGACTCCCCAAAGAACGGCGAGGCTCAGAAACGCAAGGATCAACTTCTCGCGCTGCAGCAGGGTCCGTCTCCCGGCGATCAATCCGATCAAAAGGAGCAACGAGTTGACCGGTTTCATTGTGTCGATCAGCTCTTCGAGATACTTGCGCACGTGCCAGCTACTGAAACTCATCGGCGCAGCGCTGGAAGGCGAAGAGTCGGCCGCAGGAGACAGCGGCGAGACCGCCAACGTCGACAATGGCTTTGATGGGTGACCGACAACTTCAGCGGCCGAACGGTTCTGCATCGTGCCATTTTCCGAAGAGGGGTCAGCCACGGCGACCGTTCGAGACGACTGCATCAAGGGGCGCAAAATTTTGGTCGACGGTGGAGTCACAGCGGTCGCATCGACCGGAACAGCCGTAGTCGCCGGTCGAGGGCCGTTTGTGTTTTGGTGCGTCCTGATCCACTCCCAGCACGTTTGAAACTGGCTGAGTCGCCCCCATTCCCACCGGTCATGATGTCGCAACAACGTGATATTCACCGCCACCAGCAGCACGGGGGTCACACCCAAACAAAGGAATATTCCGGAGGCAAGACGAAATCGATCAGCCCCGTGCGCCGATTTCCAATGAAACAACGGCCACAACAAAACCGCTCCGACCAGAAACCACCCTTCAACACGGGCGTGAATCGCCAGAGAAACGGCGATCCCGGCCAGCGCGAAAAGACGCCATTTTCTCTCAGCAACGGCTCGGCAGGTTAGATACAGCGACATGTTCAGCAAGAACCAGAACGTCGGTTCCCGAATCGGCTCGATGCTGTATTCGATCAGCTCCGGATGGATGCCGTACAAAAAACACACCGCGATTGCGATACGATCGTCGAACAATCGCCGAACCCAGCCGAACGTCGGCAGCACGACGAGGCTGGAGATCAATAGGCCCCAGAGCTTTCCCGCCAGCACCCATTCCAGCCCCGCGCCGTGCAGCGCCAACAAAACGGCCGGATAAACGTTGATGTTCAGATAGTAGAAGGCCGTCTCAAAGTCGCCGCGTCTGAGCGAGTCGGCCATGGTAATGTAGTAGTAGCCGTCATCGCAGACAGCGCCGATTCTGAAAAGCATCAACGTTCGCGGAACCAGGCACCAGAGCAGCAGTCCGAGTAAGATAAGCTCGGCTCGTCGCGGCGTTTCGGACCGCGTCTGTTGGCCAATCGAGCCGCCGAGCAGGTCGTCAGGCGGACGTTCGAGAAATCGAGCGAGCCGATCCATTGATCCGTCACAGGCAGTTTGTTTCGCAAACCACCTTGTCTGATTTTACGGAATTTCGAGGGCAAAGCAAGGCGGAGATTCTTCGGAGATGGCGCTGCTCATACCCTAAGCGGCCGACTTGAGGTCCCGGATTTCGGAAGCTGACGGCAGCACACCATTGTTGCCAGCCTGTTCGGGTTTTTCCGCCCAGAATTCGATGCGGTGCCCCTGATTGGCCAGCCGCGCCAGCTTCGAGACCGCCTGCTCCACCAATCGTATACCAGGCGAGTACCAACTCCGCGCTCTGGTTTTGGAAACACAACGGAAACCGGCCGTCGTCACTTTTTCGATCTGCAGTCCGTTGAGTTGACAGTAACGATTCAGAACTTCGGGGCTGAAGACGAACCGATGCTCTTTGGCGGAATGCAGATATTCCCAACGGCGCCCGGAAAACTGAAATGCCCAGCTTCCAAAGTTCAACGTCGAAGCAATTAGCACACCGCCGGGCCGAAGCAGCTCTTCGATTTTCGCCAAAAATCTGCACGGAGAAACAACATGCTCGAGAAGATTTGCGGCCCAAATGACATCGAACTGGCCAACCGGCAGTTCCGGAGCGACCGATTCGATGGTTCCCGTTCGGACGTCGAGCCCCCATCTATTTCGGGAATAGGTGGCCGCTGCGTCCGAGATTTCGATTCCGACGGCGTTCCAGCCCGATTCGTCGACGACGTTGAGGAAATCGCCGAGCGAACAGCCGATTTCCAGAAAACTGCCGTTTTTGCGGTAAGGCTCGAAACCGGCCAGACGTGCTTTCGCCTTCTTATGCCAGTGTTTTGAGCGCTTCGGCTGGTCGGCAGTTCCCGCCGCGACCCTGGCCGCGAAACGAGTGTGGTAGGTGTTGTCGTAGAAGTCAGAGAGCTCGTCTGCGTCGGCAATGCCGTAAATCAGGCCGCAATTCGCGCATTTGTAGTAATGACCGTCGATGCCTTGAGTGAACAAATCTCGTTGGCTCGAATCGCACAAATCACAGCGAACGATCTCGCTGCGGTTTATCTGATGAAACGTCGCAGAAACTTCTGGCTGCTGAAACATATGGATGAATCCTGCACGCGTCCCCATTTGGCAGCGGCAGAAGGCCGATCACCACCGCACTAAAGTCGGGAGTTTGTAGCGAAAATTGAAACCTGGAGCAACCTCGAATATTGCCGATCTCGGTACAGGGGATGCATTCCCCACTTTGAGATTTGCTATTGGTCGGTTTCGTAGAATTGGTCTGTTTCCCTTAACTTTGGAAAAGTGCGCGAGGTTTGGTCATGGATGATCAGTTTCGGCAGGAAGTTTTGGAGGTGGTGGCAGCGCTGGCGAAAAGTCAGCAGGAGAAATTGGCAGCAGCCGGCACGTTTGTGGACATTGAGGAATTGACGGCTGAGGTCGGCGATGAGGTCGCACGGCAGTTGGCGAATTGGGAGTTGTCGCGGCGGTCGGAAGCTCTCTGCGAGCATCCGAGGCACGCCTGCCCGGACTGCGGGAAACAGTGCAGCATCGCACCGGATCTGGAACCGAGCATCCTGCAGGGACTACGGGGTGAGATTGAGTACGCCGAACCCCGCTGTTATTGTCCCCGCTGTCGGCGGAATTTTTTCCCCTCTGGCCGGCCGGGCCAACCTTCGGTCAGTGCCCGGACGACCACCGCGCGAGACTATAACACCGAAAACCCTTGAGAAAATTGTGTGGGCCGGGGCGAATTTGGGGGCGATCAGCAGGCGACCGCGGCGCTTCGCGAACTGGCGGGGATCGATCTGGCCAGCAAACGGATGCGCCGAAACTGCTTGGCCGCGAAATGATTGCCAGTACTGAGGATGCTGAATCGTTCGGTTGGCATCTCGAATGCAAAGCGTGGCAACACGGTCTTCCCACGGCACCACGACAAGCGTCCGTTGCCGATGGAGCGAGCACGAACTGGACGATTCACCGCAAACATTTCAGCCAGATGACCGGCGTGCTCGACCTGATGCACGCGCTCTCGTACGCCTACCGCGCCGCGGCGGTCTTGGACGATCCGAATACCTACCGCCGGCAAGGTCTGCCGATGACAAGCAGCCACATCGAATCAGCGATCAAGCAGATCAATGCCCGGGTGAAAGGAACGGAAAAATTCT